>JASFGH010000163.1:0-7908 GCA_050123865.1 Desulfobacterales bacterium
CTTGAGAAGAGATCAAATTTTGGAAAAGGATATGAAAACCTTCATTTCAAGACTAAAAACGTTCAAACCACTTACGCTAAAGTGAGAAAACCATGAAAACAAAAGCAGGCATTATCAGCGCAGTCCTTTTGTTGGCCTTGCTGGCCGGGTGCGCGATGTTGGGTAGCAAATCCCCGGAGGCCCTTGCCAAAGACTATACGGCCAAAGCACAGAAATTCGAAAAACAGGGGGATCTGGTCATGGCGTTGAAGCAATACAAACTGGTGCTGACCGTCGACCCCGACAACCAACTGGCCCAGGAGAAAATCGCTGCCCTTGAACCCCAGATGCTCAAGCTGGCCGAAAAGCATTATAGAGAAGGGATTAGATTTTACAACAAAGGCCAGTATGGACCGGCACGCAAGGAATTTCTAACCGCCCTGCGCTATAATCCCGAGCACACCAGAGCCAAAACAAGACTGGCAGGCGCGAGCAAAGATATGGGGCAGGTCAAAAGATATATCGTGCACACCATACAGCCTGATGAGAGCATCTCCACCTTAGCCGAACAATATTATGGCGATTATCGCAAGTTCCATCTGATTGCTGATTACAATGAAATGGAGGATCCGACTCGGGTTAAAGTCGGTCAGAATATCAAGATTCCTGTGATTGAAGGCATGCCGATCATGGCCGATCCCGGCAAAATTCAGACAGAGGAGGGGGCCTCTTCGGAAGAATTGTACGGTGAAGTTATCGCAGTAAAACGATATATCATGCATACCGTTCAGCGCGAAGAGAGCCTTTCCAAGCTGGCCATGAAGTACTACGGCGATTACAGTAAGTTCCATGTCATCGCCCAATTTAATAATCTGGAAGACGGAACCAGCGTCAGAGTCGGGCAGGAGCTCAAGATTCCTGAAATTGAAGGTGTTCCGTTCCAGGCTGTGAGCGACATGAAAGAGACTCAGGCGGTTACCGCTGCCAAAGCAGCACCGGCGCCTGAACAACCGGATGAGAAACCAGAAGCGGCAGAAACCAGCGCAAAACCGATCTTCCCTGAAGATCCGCTGGTGCACTATCGTGAGCTTGGCGTGGAGCTCTATAACAATGAAGATTATGCAGCAGCGATTGCTGAATTCGACAAGGTCTTAAACGTCAACCCTGCCGATCAAACGGCTCGTAATTATATGTCCAAGGCTTATCGCAACAAGGGACTGCAATCGTTTGAGAATAAGGCTTATGCGAAAGCTGAGAAGGAGTTCGAAACATCTCTGATATACGATCCCAGCTGCCCTGACTGTAAGGAATACATTGATCAGATCCGACAAATGGACAGCGACAAGCTGCGTCAAAAAGCCATCGCCTTATATGATCAAAAAAAATACAAACAGGCCATCGTCAAATTTGAAGCGGTTGCCAAAAAGAATCCAGACGATACGAAGGCCCGGGAATATCTGGAAAAAGCGCATTTTCAACAGGGATTGCATCTGTTCGGCAGAGAAGATTATTTGGCCGCCAGGGATGAGTTCAAAACAGCGCTACGATATAATCCCAAATGCGACCAGTGCGAAAAAAATATCCAGAAGAGTGAAGATATCTACAAGGAAATCCACTACGAAAAAGGGCTGGCTTTCTTCGGAGACCAAAAATTGGCGGAAGCGATTCAGGAATGGGAATCCGTCTCGGCCATCGATCCCAACTATAAAGACGTCAACAAAAACCTCACCAAGGCCAAAACGCTTTACGAACGGTTGGAAAGCATCAAGCGCAGCAAGACTCAGCAAGACACGCAGTAAGGCCTTCGGCCTTTCAGGTTCAGGGTTCAAAGGTTGGCGATTAAAGCTTCGCTTATTGCTTTTGGCCACTGGCAGCTGGCTATTTGCTGCTGGCAAACCCGATTCGTCCGATAGTCAGAAAAGCAAACAGCCAGAAGCCAGCCGCGAGAAGCCAGAGGCATTAGTGACTGACACCCGACAACTATGTTGAAAAGCGAATACGCTATTCAACGTATAGTAATTAAATTATTTGGTAAAATTCGGCGCTCGCCGTTCAAGAAAAGCTGAAATTCCCTCCCTGGCTGCATCCGTGCAGGCGATTTCTCCGAAGCCCTTATAACCGATTTCAAGTGCATCAGCTAAATTTTCGGCTGCTGCACTTTCTAAAATCACTTTACGGGTTAACGCGACGGCTTTTTTGCTCAATGTCTGTTTGCCGGCTTTGGGCTCGGCGGGAATATTTACTTCCGGGGTGTCAATTTTTCCTTCCGGGATGCGGCTGATTTTGCCTTGCAGGTCGATGACCGTTTCCACTGCAGCTGAAATCAATGACGGATAATCATCCACGATCTGGCTGACCATATTGATTTCAGCAGCTTCTGTGGCTTTGAGCGGACGTCCCAGACAGATCATTTCGTGAAACAACTCGGCTCCCTGGGGCCATTTGCGGTAGGGTACAACACATCCACCGATTCCCGGCAGAATCCCCAGAGTGATTTCAGGAAACTGAAAGCTTGCATTTTTTGTGGCGACGATGTCGTGGCAGCGAATGGCCACTTCCAGGCCGCCGCCCAGGGCAAATCCGTTGACGGCTGCGACCACCGGTTTTTCCATTTGATCCATATAAACCTGCACTTTGGCGCAATCCCTGGCATATTGGGCTGATCGCTCGGCATCTCCCAACATTTCCGGAAATTTACCGATGTCGGCGCCGGCTGAAAAAGCAGCTGTTCCATAACCGGTGATGACAAAGCCTTTGACCGCAGGGTCATTCTCGAATTCTTTGAGGACCGCAAGAATTTCATCGGTCAGCTCATCATTGAGAGCGTTCATCGCCTGGGGCCGTCGGATGGTGATGACTTTAACCCCATTGAGATCATCAACCAGGATGAATCGCTTAAAATCCTGATAGGCGGCATAGGGTTGCTGCGGCATCGGAAAACCCGGTCTTTCAGACTGAAACTTATCCATGATGCGCATCACCTCGGTTTCGCCCAAATCGCGCATCAGATCCAGCGGTCCCTGGCGGAATCCCAGTGCCACCTGACAGCCGAAATTCAGGTCTTCCTTGGTACCAATGCCGCGGTCGATGATATCAAAGGATTGGGAAAAAAGAATGCCCAGCAGACGATCGCGAACGGTTGACTTTACTTCTTCGGGGACGTCAACCGGGCTGCCCGGCCTATGGGTCAGCCAGCGGTCCACAGATGCCAGAATGCCAGCCGGCAGGTAATGGGCACCTTCTTCCATCTGCAGGCTGTTGGTTTCGATAATAATCGGATTGCCGTTGGCCAGGTTCAGAACAAAAAAGGGTCCCGCAAATACGAATTCCTCGGCAACCTTATCGATCTGGCTGGCCGTTGCGCCCTCCAGCAGATAGGCCGATTCATTGCACCAGTTATCAAACACGCGGTCCAGAACGAAACAGATAGCATTATCGGTGATAATGGGGGCTTTGCCGGTTTTGGCGAAAAACCAGAACAGATAATCCAGTGTTTTCTGGTTGCCTTTTTCCCAGGCGATGACTTCAACCGGAAGACTGCGCCAGGCAGGCGCAAAAAAGTGGGTTATAGAGGTGCGTTCAGGTGTTTGCATCTTCTGAAATATTCTGTCGGCCGGAATCGAGGAGGTGTTGGAGGTGATAATCGTATCCTCACTGACAATATTTTCAACGGTTTCAAATATTTTTTGTTTAAGCGGAATGGCTTCGGTAGCGGCTTCAATTACCAGCTGGCAATTTTTGATCTGCTGGTAATCGGTTGTGTAGACAATATTTTCACGAACAGCAGCTGCGCGCTCGGGCTTCATCTTTTTTTTCTCGATGGCTTTCTCGGTGTAACCGACAATCCGTTGTTCTGCCTGTTTGAGGGGTTTTTCGATCACATCCACCAAATACAGCTTGCTGTCCGGCATCGCGCTTTTGAGATAATAGCCAATATCCGGGCCAATGGTGCCGGCTCCGATCACGGCGATTTCAGTTGGCAGGGGGCGGGTGGGTTCGATCAGCAAAGGATTTAATGCCGAGCGGTATAGATTTTTGGCAGCATCCATGGTTGTTCTTCCTTTCTAATGGCAGATTGCTCGTTAAAAACGACAAGCGACATGATGGTTTTTATATTCAGATAAATTGCTTGACAGGTTTTTGTATACCGTATACAAAAGTGTGTCAAGCCAGTAATCGTGCTTATTTCCGAAAAAATAGCGATTTCAATCACCACCTTGCCTTTTCACAATGATCCACCAAAGATGACATCAAAGAAAAAGATATTTGAACCTGTCTCAAAAATGGTAGATTACGTCCTTGGGCGCGGCGAAAACCGATTCAAAAGCGGAGCATACACGTTAGTATGCGGGTATTTTGAATCGGTTTTTAACAATGCTTATGGGCGTTAGATGCATTTTTGAGATAGGTTCAAAAACCGGGAGGGATAAATCATGAAAGTTCTGATCAGTGACAATCTTGGCGAAGCGGGCATTAAAATGTTTGAATCCGAACCGGGTTTTGAGGTGGATGTAAATACCGGTCTCGAACCCGAAGCGCTCAAAGCCATCATCGGTGACTATGATGCACTGGTGATTCGCAGTGCCACCAAAGTGACCGAAGACCTGCTCGAAGCGGCGAACAATCTCAAGGTTATCGGGAGGGCCGGAATCGGCCTGGATAATGTGGATATACCGACGGCAACCAAAAGGGGCGCTCTGGTGATGAACACCCCGACGGGCAATGTGGTCACCACCGCCGAACACACCATCGCCATGATGATGGCCCTGACCCGCAATATACCCTGGGGGACCGCAACCCTCAAGGATGGCAAATGGGAAAAAAAGAAGCTTCAGGGTCGCGAAATTTATAATAAGGTACTCGGCGTCATCGGATTTGGCAAAATCGGGTCTATTGTGGCCGATCGTGCCCGCGGTCTAAAGATGCAGGTAATTGTTTACGATCCATACATCCCGGTCGAGACAATTGAAAAGGCCGGCTTTGAAGCCGTCTCTGTTGAAGATTTGTACGCACGGTCGGATTATATTACGGTGCACGTACCCAAGCTCAAGGACACTGTCGGATTGCTCGACAAAAAGGCATTCGATCAAATGAAAGACGGGGTAATGATCATCAACTGCGCCCGCGGCGGTATCGTCTCTGAGGCCGATTTGAACGATGCCCTCAAATCCGGCAAGGTCGCCGGTGCGGCCCTGGATGTGTTTGAGACCGAGCCCCCTGGCGTTTGCCCGCTGTTTGAGATTGAACGGGTCATTTGCACACCGCATCTGGGGGCTTCGACTTTGGAAGCCCAGACCAACGTGGCCGTCATGGTGGCCGAGCAGATTATTGCCTATCTGAGAGACGGAACGGTGATCAATGCCGTGAATGTACCGGCGGTCAGCGGTGATTTACTTGAGAAATTGAATCCCTATTTAACCCTTGCCGATCGCATGGGCTGCCTGCTGGCCCAACTGTCCCAGGGAGCCATAAAAGAAGTGTGCATCGAATATGCCGGTAATTTTGAAGACCTGGACTTATCACCAGTTACCACGGCTGTATTAAAAGGCCTGATGACACCCATGATCAAAGACGATGTCAACTTCGTCAATGCACAGGTGCTCGCCAAAGAGCGCGGTATCAAGGTGACGGAATCCAAGATTGCCGAATCCGAGGAATACATTAATTTGATAACAGTACGGGCCGTATCCGCTAAGGATGAAAACTTCGTGGCCGGGACGATATTCGGTCGCCAAAATCCACGTGTCGTGAATATCAATAATTTCCGGCTGGAGCTGGAGCCGGTTGACCGGTTTATCTTGATCCATAACCATGATAAACCGGGGGCTATCGGCAGCATCGGGACTTTGCTGGGTGATCATGGCATTAACATCAGCCGCATGCGGGTGGGCCAGGAGGAAGGCTCCGACAAGACCATGATATTTCTACGAACGGACACACCGATTCCGGACGATGTGATCGAGAAAATAAAAGAACTACCGCTGATCATCAGCGTGGCTGCTTTTGAGCTGTAGCGGGTTGCGCGCTTCGGGTTGCGGGTGTCTGGTGTGTTGAATTTTCGAGTACGAGGACGAGTACGATATGGCACATGTAATATTCGTCCTCGTCGTCGTCCTCGTTCTCGTATCCGGTTGTATTCCGAAAATGAGTTGATGAGACAATAAAAATGGTAAGGACCTAAACAGTGAGCAAAAGCAAAAAGAGATTATTGCTGGGAAATGAAGCGATTGCGCGCGGTCTGATCGAAAACGGATGTGCCATTGCTACTTCTTACCCGGGAACACCGGCCTCGGAGATTCTGGCGGCGGTGGCCTATTTTCAAAACCAGGAATCGCTGTCCATGCATACCCAATGGGCCGTCAACGAAAAAATTGCCTTTGAGGTGGCCTATGCCGGCTGCCAGGCTGGTTTGCGGGCCGCGGTCAGTATGAAGCAGGTGGGTTTAAATGTTGCTTCCGACCCGCTCATGAGTGCCGCCTACCTGGGAACCAAGGGCGGATTTGTGCTCATCAGTGCCGATGATCCAGGACCGCATTCTTCGCAAACCGAGCAGGATAGCCGTCTGATGGCCATGTTTGCCAAAATCCCGGTGCTGGACCCTGATTCCCCCCGCCAGGCCAAAGACATGATGAAAATGGCATATGAGCTATCCGAAACGTATTTGACGCCCGTGATGGTGCGGCCCACCACGCGGGTGTGCCATTCCCGCCAGGATATCTCGCTGGGTGCCATTCAGCCAAACAAATATGAGGTCAAATTTGACAAAAATCCGGCGCGCTGGGCGGCCACACCCAAGTTTAGACTGCAGCTGCACATGGAACTCGAAGAAAAGCTGGCCGCTATTGCCAAATATCGTCCGACCGCACCCAAAAAGCTCAATCCCAGGGCCCGATCCACGCGGGCCATCATTGCATCAGGGGTTGCCGCCGCGCACACCAAAGATATTTTAAAGGAATTGAAAATCTGGTCAAAGATTCCGTTTTATCAGGTCATTCAGCCCTTTCCGCTGAACACCAAATTTATCGATCAGATGATTGATACTTATGAAGATATATTGGTTATTGAAGAGACCATGGGTGTCATCGAAATGCAACTGGCCGACCGCTATCGGGTGAAAGGCAGGAATTCCGGTGCGGTGCCAAGGGTCGGTGAGCTGGGCCCTGAAAAGATTCAGCAAATTGTCAGCGATTTTGCAGGGTTTAAATCAGAGGCTTTTTCGATCAAATCACCGCCGGGCCGCCGACCGACGCTGTGTCCGGGATGCCCGCATCGGGCCAGTTTTTTTGCCATCAAAAAAGCCGTTCCCCGGGGGATCTACACCAGTGACATAGGATGCTATACTCTGGGACTCAATATGGGCGCCGTTGATACAGTCCTGTGCATGGGGGCCGCCATCAGCCAGGCCTGCGGATTTTACCATGCCTATAAAAATGAGAAAAAACGGCCGGACATTGTGGCCACCATCGGCGATTCAACCTTTTTTCACGCCGGCGTGCCGGCACTGATCGACGCGGTGGTCCAGAATGTGGGTTTTGTGCTGGTGATTTTGGACAATCGCACCACCGCCATGACCGGCAATCAGCCCACGCCGGCCACCGGCCACGGGGCCTGCGGCGAGGAAACACAGACCGTTGATATCCGTTCGCTGGTCGAGGGCTGCGGCGTAAAATTTTTGCGCGAAGCAAACCCGTACGAGGTTAAGGACTTTATTGCCCTCCTTAAAGAAGCCCTACAGTACAGCCGCAAAAACGGGCCGGCAGTGGTGATTTCAAAATACCCGTGCATTCTTCATCGGGCACGGCAGGGTGGATCCGGCGAGTATATTCCGGTGGAAGTCAGCGATGACTGCGACGGTTGCGGCTATTGCATCAAGCATTTTGAATGCCCGGCCCTGGTCTATCATGACGATGAGGAGGATAAGCACGTCAG
>JASFGH010000164.1:0-7899 GCA_050123865.1 Desulfobacterales bacterium
GTGTTCCTCGGCATATTTGATGCCTTTGCCTTTATAGGGCTCCGGAGGCCTTATTTTACGGATGGCCGCAGCAGCCAGTCCCAGTTTTTCCTTGTCAATGCTGGTTAATTTGATAATGGTGTTGCGATCGATCGATGCGGCCACACCTTCCGGCAAGTTGAATTCAACCGGATTTGAATAGCCTACATTTAATACAATCGTGTTGCCTTTCACTTCGGCCCGATATCCGATGCCATTGATGATCAGGGTGCGCTCGAATCCCTGATTGACACCGGTGATCATATTGGCCACCAGGCTCCGGGTCATTCCCTGCAGCGCGCGACTGGTGCGCTTGTCCTCAAGCGGAACGACATTCAAAACACCATCTTCAATTTTTAAGTCTACGGCAGGATGAATTGAGCGCGTTAGCTTGCCTTTCTCGCCCTGGACCGTTAGAACCCTGTTTTCATAAGACAATCTTGTTTTATCCGGAATGGGTACCGGTTGTTTCCCGACTCGAGACATATGCTGCTCCCAAATTAGTAGACCGTATGTAAATTGTGTCTTGTTGTTTGCTGCCGGATTACAGTGATCGGCTGTCAACTCCTTATGATTTGCGGCCCGCTTCCATGGCTACCATACATTGCACAAGATTTCGCCACCGACGTTTTCATGTCGTGCCCTTTTGTCTGTCATGATACCTTTTGATGTGGATAAAATCGATATCCCCATGCCATTATAAACTGGTTTGATGTCATTGCTTCTCACGTAAACCCGACAACTGGGTTTGCTGATGCGCTTTAGCCCGTAAACCACATTCGACTGTCCTGCCCCGTACTTGAGGTATATCCGCAAAATACCCTGCTTGCCGTCTTTTAAGAACTTATAATTTTTAATAAAGCCTTCGTCTTTTAAAATCCTGGCAATTTCGGTCTTAAGTTTTGAGCCGGGCACATCAACACTGTTAAACCGGGCTTTGACACCATTGCGAATTCGCGTCAACATGTCGGCTATCGGATCGCTTACCGCCATTATTTTCTCCTATGTTTGATACTTGAAATGGGTCACTCGAAACCTGTCGCTTGCGCCTATGTTTAAACCCGTTGGTCAAACAAGGACATGAATTTTGTTTTAAAGAAATTCCAGTTTCCTGTTTCCCAAATTACCAACTTGACTTTACAACTCCGGGAAGTTTGCCTTCGGATGCAAATACCCGGAAGCAAATACGACAAATCCCAAATTTTCTCAGGTATCCTCTGGGCCGCCCGCAAATCGGGCAACGATTGTATTGCCGAACCTGATACTTTGGCTTCCGCATTGCTTTATTTCGAAGCGCTTTTTTCGCCAAATCTGCCTCCCTAATTTTTAAACGGCATACCCATCAAACTTAACAACCGCCTGCCTTCATCATCACTCTGGGCTGTTGTCACGATGCTGATATTGAGTCCTTTTATCTTATCAATTTTGTCATAATCCACCTCCGGGAAAATGATATGCTCTTTTATTCCCAGAGAGTAATTGCCCCGGCCGTCAAATGCCTTAGGTGAAACACCTCTAAAATCTCTAACACGTGCCAGCGCTATATTAACCAGTTTGTAGTAAAAGTCATACATCCGGAGATGCCGCAGGGTGACCATGCAGCCGATTGGCATCCCCTCTCTGAGTTTAAAGGCGGCAATGGACTTTTTGGCCCGGGTAATCACCGGTTTTTGTCCGGCAATGGCTTTAAGCTCTTCGGCCGCAGCATCCAATACTTTAATATTCTGAATAGCTTCGCCCAGGCCCATGTTGAGCACTATCTTGTCCAACTTGGGAACCTGCATCTTGTTTTTATAATTGAAGGTGTCCATGAGCTTGGGCACAACTTCATTTTCGTATATCGTCTTTAGCTGTGACATCGACTTCCTCCACGCGCCGGGTTTAGGTATCGATGGCTTCGCCGCACTTAACACAAAGCCTTATTCTTTTTCCATCTTCCAGGCGCTGCATTTTAACCCGGGTCGGATGAATGCACTTGTTGCACATAATCATTACATTGGAGATGCGAATCGGCGCCTCACCTTCCACGATTCCGCCCTGTCTGTTTTTTGCGCTGGCTCTTGTATGACGCTTCATTAAGTTGATTTTTTCAATGAGCAACTGGTTCTTTATGCGATCAACCTTGAGGACCTTGCCGATTTTACCCTTGTCTTTGCCGGCGATAACCTTGACCTTATCGTCTTTTTTAATCCGAATTTTATTCTGAAGCATAGCTGGATTCCCGTTTTTGATATATGTTAGCGGTTATTCGTTAACGGCCATTCATCATGTGACCAAAAACAAATACCGAACCACCAATAACTGATAACAATTAACCAATACCTAAAGGACCTCCGGTGCAAGTGATATTATTTTCATGAACCGTTTGGCTCGCAGTTCTCTGGCCACAGGCCCAAAAATCCGGGTGCCAATAGGCTCTCGTGAAGCGTTTACTAGAACAGCGGAATTATCATCAAACCGGATGTAAGAGCCGTCCGGTCGACGAATTTCTTTTTTGGTTCGAACCACAACAGCCTTTAAGATGTCGCCTTTTTTAACCTTGGCATTCGGCAGCGCTTCTTTGACCGCTACGACGATAATATCCCCGACTCTGGCATATCGTCTCCGGGAGCCGCCCAGCACTTTGATACAATACAAGACTTTGGCCCCGGAATTGTCGGCTACTGTTAGCCGTGTTTCTGACTGAATCATGATATCGTTCCTTGAGATTAAACCGCTTTTTTGACGATCTTGCTGACCCGCCACCGCTTTGCCCGGCTCAACGGCCGGCACTCTGTCAGCATGACTTTATCACCAATCTGACAGGTATTGTTTTGATCGTGAGCAGCAAATTTGGCCCGTCGCCGGATATATTTATGGTAAAATTTATGCTTAACAAGCCGTTCGACCAGGACGACCACGGTTTTGTCCATATTGTTGCTAACGACCGTCCCTACCAATTGTCTTTTCATCCCCTGTTTTTTCATGGTATTACTTATTCTTCCATCGTCTTGTTTTTCAATTCAAATTCACGAATGATGGTCTTTACTTGTGCAATATCTTTTCGCGTCTGTTTCATTTTATTCGGATTTTCAAGCTGCCCGATTTCATGCTGAAATCGCAGGTTAAAAAGCTCCTCTTTTAGGTCGTTGACCTTGCGCTGCAGTTCTTCAAGATTCATTTCTCTTATTTCACTGGCTTTCATCAGGCCTCACTCCTCTCAATGAACCGGGTCTTTACCGAAAGCTTATGGCCTGCCAGGCGAAATGCTTCTCGAGCGGTGTCTATGTCCACACCTTGCATTTCATAGAGAATCCTGCCTGGACGAATCACGGCCACCCAGCCCTCCGGCGCACCTTTGCCTTTTCCCATGCGGACTTCAGCCGGTTTTTTGGTAAAGGGCTTATCGGGAAAAATGCGGATCCAGATCCGGCCACCTCTTTTGATATGACGCGTCATCGCGATTCGGGCAGCTTCAATTTGCTTGGAACTAATCGTGCCGCATCCGGTGGCCTGCAATCCGTATTCTCCAAAATTCAAAGCAGACCCCCGACGGGCAATGCCCCGCATCCGGCCTTTTTGCTGTTTACGATATTTTACTTTTTTGGGACTTAACATTTTAAAAACCCCTATTGCGTTATTCGTTAATTGTTATTCGTAATTCGTAACAATTGATAGGATAAAGTCTGAAATTACTATTAACCAATAACGAATAAACAATAACTAACTTTCCATTTCGGCTTCATCCTTTTTCAATATCTCGCCTTTGAAAATAAACACTTTGACACCGATAACACCATAGGTGGTTCGGGCTTCGACAAATCCATAATCAATATCAGCTCGCAGGGTATGCAACGGAACCCGTCCTTCACGATACCATTCGGTGCGGGCCATCTCTGCGCCACCCAGACGGCCGGAACAGATGATTTTTACGCCCAGGGCGCCAAAGCGCATTGCCGAAGAGACACCGCGTTTCATGGCCCGCCGAAACGCCACCCGTCTTTCAATTTGAAGCGCTACATTTTCGGCAACCAGTTGTGCATCAATTTCAGGTTTACGGACTTCCTGGATATCGATTAGAATCTCACGGTCCGTCATCTTTTCAATCTCTTTTTTAAGCTGCGATATCTCCGATCCCTTTTTGCCGATAACAATACCCGGTCTGGAAGTATATATGCGCAAACGCACACGCTTGGACGATCGTTCAATTTCAATTCTGGAAACACCTGCGTGGTAAAGTTTTTCCTTAATAAATTTTCTCAAGCGGTAGTCTTCCAGTATATATTCGGCGTAATTCTTACCACCGAACCATCTGGACTCCCACGTTTTGACGATTCCCAATCTCAATCCAACAGGATTAACTTTCTGGCCCAAGCTTTTACCTCCTTTGTTAAGCAGAAGATTCTTCGTCTAAAATAACGGTAATATGACTGGTTCGCTTTAAAATCCGGGTGCCACGACCCCGGGCCCTTGCCCGCCAGCGTTTGAGCGTGGGGCCCTGGTCGGCTGTAATATTGCGAACGACCAATAGATCGATGTCGATATCCGGATTCTGATCGGCATTGGCAACCGCTGAACGGATGACTTTTCCCAATATCCCCGCTGCTTTTTGGGGCATAAACTTAAGCGTATTTAAGGCCGCTTCAACCGGCTTGCCCTTAATAGTCCCGACCAGTTTATGGACTTTGCGTGACGATATTCGCATATACTTTGCAGAAGCTCTGACTTCCATCTTATTGAACCCTTGTTATTTGTTATTGGTTATTCGTTATTGGATTTTGACAGAAGTTCAGATAAAGAATCGACTTTATCTTTTTTTTCTGATAACCAATAACGGATAACAAATAACCCCCATTGAGCTTTAGCTCAATTGGATGGTTTATTTTAATCGCGATTTTTTATCTCCCGCATGACCATAAAAAGTACGGGTTGGCGAAAACTCCCCCAGTTTGTGCCCGACCATGTTTTCGGAGACGAAGACCGGAATAAATTTTCGGCCGTTATGAACGGCCAGGGTAATGCCGACCATCTCCGGAACGATCGTGGATCGTCGCGACCAGGTTTTAATCACCTGGCTGCTGCGCGATGCCTGTGCTTCATTGACTCTTTTGAGCAGGCGGTCATCAATGAAAGGGCCTTTTTTAAGCGAACGTGGCATAAAAACTCCCGTTTTGGTTATTAGTTATGGGTTATTGGTTTTGTCAATTGACGCTTGGCAGCACGCATGGAACTTCCAAATAACGAATAACAGATAACGAATAACTTTCATTATTTTCGTTTTTTGATAATCAAACGGTCGCTTTTTCTTTTGCGACGGGTCTTAAAACCTTTGGTCGGCCAACCCCACGGACTACAGGGATGCCGGCCACCGGACGAACGGCCTTCACCGCCACCCATGGGATGGTCAACCGGATTCATGGCGACCCCGCGCACTTTGGGGCGCCGCCCCAACCAACGTCTGCGACCGGCCTTGCCCAATGACTTGTTCTCATGAGCGACATTGCCGATTTGCCCGATGGTGGCATTGCATTTAAGCAACACCATGCGAACTTCTCCCGAGGGAATCTTAATCAAAGCATAAGCATCCTCTTTGGCCATCAACTGGGCGTACGTCCCGGCGCTGCGGACCATTTGCCCGCCTTTGCCCAAACGCATCTCGATATTATGAATTTGGGTCCCCAAAGGAATACGGCTCAAGGGCAACGAATTGCCGGGTTTGATGTCCGCATTGGGACCGGATTCCACGATATCATTAACCTTTAGGCCAACCGGTGCCAGGATATAGCGCTTCTCCCCATCGGCATAATGCAACAGTGCGATGCGCGCGGAGCGGTTGGGGTCGTATTCTATTGAGGCGACTTTGGCCGGAATTCCGGTTTTGTCACGCTTAAAATCGATGACCCGATAATGTCGTTTATGGCCACCACCGCGACGCCTGGTGGTAATACGCCCGTGAACATTGCGACCACCGGATTTTTTGAGTGGCTTCAGCAATCGCCTTTCGGGCGCCTTGCGCGTAATCTCTTCAAGTGACGTATATGTCTGAAACCGCCTCCCGGGCGATGTCGGTTTCACCTTTTTGGTAATCATGTTATGCTCCTGCGATTAGGCTCCTTCAAAAAAATCGATGCGCTCACCGGGCATCAGGGTAACAATTGCTTTTTTCCAGTCACGGCGCTTGCCGATGTTGCGGCCTCTGCGTTTGACTTTTCCTTTAACCAGCATGGTCTGAACGCTGGTAACCCTGACCTTAAAAGCCGTTTCAATCGCGCGTTTTATTTCAATACGATTGGCGCGTCGATCGACCTCGAACGTCAACTGATTGGCGATCTCCTTCTGGATATTCGTTTTCTCTGTGATCAAGGGTCGCCTGATGATTTCATATTGCATCATGCGGCCAGCCTCCTCTCGATATTCTTTATTGCCGGCTCCAGCAAAATTAGCGTCTTGTATTTGAGGATGTCATAGACATTCAAACCTTCGGTACGAAGTACCTTCACATTGGGCACATTGCGCAAAGACAGTTCCAAATTTCGATTTTCCGCATCCGCAACAATGAGGGTATTGTCCAATTTTAAATCTTTTAAGATCTCAACGAAATCTTTGGTTTTGATTTGCGCTAGTTCAATCTTATCCAACACGACGAGTTCACTGGCGCTCAATTTGCTGCTTAAAGCCATCTTCAATGCCAATTTGCGGACCCTCTTGGGTGCCTTGAAAGCATATTTCCGGCCATCAGGCCCAAAAACAACACCACCCCCTCTGAGCAAAGGAGATTTAATGTCACCGCGCCTGGCTCTTCCAGTACCTTTCTGGCGGAACAGTTTACGCCGGCTGCCCTTAACATCGCTGCGATGCTTGACAGCAGCTGTGGCTGCCCTTCGGTTGGCCAGTTGCATTGTGACAACCTCGTGCAGCACACTCGGCTTTACGGAAACATTAAAGATGTTTTCAGCCAGGTCGACGGTCTTCACTTTTTTCCCTTTCACATTTCGAACATCTACAACCGGCATAGCACCCCCGTTAACAGGATATAAGGCAGAATCATCTCTGACAGAAACCCGCCTCTGAATTATAAATGTTATGACGCTTGAACTTCCTTGAATTTTAGCTTGTTGATGGTAACCAGCCCGGATTTGGCTCCCGGTATTGCGCCTTTTATTAGAATAAGGTTATCTTCCGGGCGGATATCAACAACTTCCAAATTTCGCACCGTCTGGCGATCATTACCGTACCGTCCGGGCATCTTCTTGCCTTTAATAATTTTGGAAGGCGATGCGCTGCAGCCGACGGATCCGGGGATACGATGACTGTGGCTACCATGCGTTTTGCGACCGCCATGAAATCCATGGCGCTTCATAACACCGGCAAATCCACGGCCTTTTGTTGTACCTATGACGTCCACCCGCTCTCCGACGTTAAACATCTCCAGCGTTATTTTCTGCCCCAGATTGTATTCTGCCGGGTCGGCAACCACAAATTCTTTAAGCGTGTCAAATGCCCCGGCGGCCCCTTTGCTGAAATGCCCTTTGAGCGGCTTGTTGACGCGAGATTCTTTTTTCTCGCCAAAGCCCAGCTGAAGCGCATTGTACCCATCCTTTTCAGCGGTCTTTATCTGAGTAACCACGCATGGGCCGGCTTCAATCACAGTAACCGGTATATACCGGCCGTCAGGCAGAAAAAGTCCGGTCATTCCCAGTTTTTTCCCAATTAATCCGTTACTCATTGCGCTTTCCTTTTGCTCGGCATCCAAAACCAGGCTTAACGCCGGCATGAGATGTTCAATTTCAGTCGTCGAAGGGTCAAAAAATTAGGGATACAGGGCAAACCATCAGCTCACATTTGCTTTTATAACCTGAATCCCTAATTTAGATCTGGGCTATAGCTTAATCTCCACATCGA
>JASFGH010000165.1:0-7898 GCA_050123865.1 Desulfobacterales bacterium
TTCCAGATGACGGCTGATGGCCCGTTCCAATTTTCCTTTACGAATATCGGTTCCCTCGACAATTATTTCTTCGCCCACCATCACTGCCGGTGCCACCGGCAGGTCGAGCTCAAAATATTCGTCGGTCATATATTCGTCTTTTGGTTTTTCGATGGTTTCAATCTCGATATCATATTTCGCGCCCAGCCTGGGCATCATTTTCTTAAAGTGCTTTCACGGCCTGCCGTTGGGCAGGTTCATGAAAAATGTAACCTTCAGCATGGTGTCCTCCCTTTATTTTTTTATTTCTGCCATGCGCATCAGAAATTGATCGACAGGCAAAAAATCCACCAGACGTAGATCCTGTCGTTCTTTTCCCTGCCGGTCCAGTAAAACGACTGTGGGAACGCCTTTAACGTTATATTGGGCCAATAAGTCTTCATGCAGCGGATTGCCTTTGCGGGTGAGATCAACCTTGATCATGATAAAATCGTTTTGGGCCTGTTTAACGATTACAGGATCATGAAAGGTGATTTTATCTAAATCGCGGCAGGGGGCGCACCAGTCGGCATAAAAATCAAGGACCACCGGCTTTTTAAATCTCCGGGCTTCCGCCAGTAATGTTTCTGAGTAAGGCTGCCAGGCAACGCCGGGGCCGCGCAGCACCCATGATCCGATCAGAAGCGTGGCCATGACCATTCCCACTGTTGCGGCAGCCACACGTAGCCACTCAAAGCCGCGAAACTCGGCGCGGCTTCGATCTATCCAGCCCAGGTGGAGTGCCGCTGCCAGAGCCAAGCTGGCCAGCAAGATAATTTTAGCGGTTTCAGGCAATAACGGCTGAAAAAGATAAGCGGCCATACCCACCAGAATCCAGCCAAGCAGCTTTTTGACCCACAGCATCCATTCACCGGAACGGGGAAGTTTGCTCAGCTGTCCGGAAAACAGTGCCAGAAAAAAGAGGGGTAGACCCAGGCCCAGGCTCAGGGTAAAAAAGATTAAAAACGCGATCCATATGTTTCCAATCGTCGAGACCCAGGTCAGCAGGCCCAGGATAAAGGGACCGATACATGCGGAAGCAACCACTCCCAGTGTTAAACCCATGAAGAGGCTGCCTAAATAACCGGTATACGTTTTTGAGGCCGCCTGCGACAACGCATAGGGAAGACGGATTTCCCAGAGCCCAAAGAGACTGGTAGCAAAAAATATAAGGACTGCCGCCACCAGAGTGAGCACGATAGGATTTTGCAATAAACTGCCGAACATTCCGCCTGTCAGGGCTGCCACCACCCCGAGCACGGAGTTGGTGATGGCCAGTCCCCCAATATAGCAGATTCCGTGGAGTAGCAGCGTTCGCTGACTCTTAGCGGATTGTCCACCGAAATAGGAAACCGTAATCGGAATTAACGGGTAGATACAGGGGGTCAGGTTCAGAGCGATTCCGCCGGCAAAGATTCCCAGAAAGGTCCAGAGCATTGCCCAACCAGGTAAGGGCCTTGACTGTTGGGGGGTCAACGATGTTTTAAAAAGGCCGGCCGGGGAGCTGTCAACCGGCAACCCCCGGGCATGCCATTCCGGATAGCCCATTGGGTCACGAAAGATATTTTGATAACCGAGCTTTACGGCCACCCGGGCCGCCGAGTCGCTGCGGACTCATGCCAGCCCCGCTCAGTAAAATACAATCAAACGATTTTTGTCCGGGCCCAGAAATTTTTCAAGGGCGCCCTTGTTGCGCCAGCGAGATAACCGGGTCGGCTCCATTGGAAAATTGACGGCACCTTTGATATGTCCGGTGCGATATTCCCATTGCTGGCGCGTGTCGACCAGAAGCATGGAATCCGGTTTTGCCTTGTACTTACTGGATAATTCATCTGTGCCGATCAACCGGTAGCCGCCTTGACTGGCCTCCGCCAGCACATCCTGCCAGGTGGCTATTTCGGGAGCAACCTCCCGATTGGCCTGCCAGAGGTAACCAATGGTCAGCACTACCGCCGCCAGAGCCAACAACGCCTTTTTTAAACTGCTCATCGCCGCGCCTTCCGCATATTCTTCCAATCATCTGGTTGACCGGTTGACTTCAGCGGCCTTTGCATGAGCCCAAAACCAAATGAATTTAGACTTCTTCGTTTACAATGATGGGAAATCCGAGGGTCCGAAAATCCTGGATGCCTTCTTCAAGTCTTACAGCGTTGAATCCCTGAGCACGAAGCATTTCCACGGCGATAACCGAAAGAACACAATATGGACCACGGCAATACGCCACAATTTCTTGATTGCGCGGCAAATCCGACAGACGCTGCTGCAACTCTTTGAGCGGAATGGATAGGGCTCCGGCAACATGCCCGGCATTGTATTCTACCGACGGGCGCACATCCAAAACGGTCACTGCTTCCTCGCGTACGAGCCTTAAAAGTTTTTCGCGGTCTACAGGCATCATCCCTTTTCTGCCCTCCAGGAAGCGATGCTTGATTTGCTCCACTTCAGCCAGGCGGCTTTCAGCCAGCAACCGCATGGACCGAAAAAATTCGCAAACGTTCTGATCGGCAAGCCGATAAATAACGTACAGACCTTCTTTATCAGCCTCCACCAGCCTGGCACCTCGCAGTACCTGCAGGTGCTGGGATGCATTGGCGATAGTCAAACCAGAATCTTTGGCCAACACTTCCACTGTTCGTGGTCCCTGGCAAAGGAGATCAAGGAGTTCCAAACGCCTGGGACTTGAAACTGCTTTGCCGATGCGTGCGAATTGCTCATATATTGCATCTTTAAAAGCTCGATTTGGATTTTTCATTTCTACTCCATAACAGTAGCAAACGGGATCAACCATTTGTTATTCACCCATAACGATACCAATAATACCGCAACTCAATTATATGAGTCGGCTGCTGATGTATTCTCCGGACCCTCAGGCCGGCACTTGTGCTGCTTGACAAAAGGCCCCGCTCATTTCCGAGAACCAAGGCGGGCAAAGCCGGTCCTTCGGTTGCCTTGAAACAAAATAACCAATACGCCCAGGACAAAATAAATGACGTCACGTACGATTGTCACTTTGGATGAGCTGGTATATCCGCTCTGACTGGTGGAAAAACAGCCGCAATCAAATTCGTGGCCGCGGATGAGATTAATCGCTAACGCCGCAATAAATGCCAGCAGCAGGGCATTAATGATAATAGCTGCTGAGCGCGGGTAAAGGCCAAGGATCAAAGCCAGGCCAGCAACCAGCTCCAGAAACGGGATGATGATGGCGATCAGATTGATTAAAACATGCGGGAACAGGTCATAGCCGTAAACGATTCTGGCAAAATCTTCCGGTGACAGGATTTTGTGGAAACTGGCGTAGATAAAGGTGAGCCCCAGAATCCAGCGGGCGGCCAGCTCGGTCCAGCTGTTGTTGATGATTGTCTGCCGTAAATTAATCAATCGGATAGCCCTCCACCTGCCAGCCCGGAAAACCGTCGATAAAAATCCGCACTTCACTGAACCCGGCCTCCATGAGCAAGCGAGCCAGTTGATGGCTGTCTTCGCAGGTTCGGCCCGAGCAATAAGTAACGATGGGTTGATCCAGCGGGTACTGATTCATGAACGATTCAATCCGTTCATCGAATTGGCCTACCGGAAATGATACGGCTCCCGGGATGTGGCCGCTTTCATAGTCCTCAGTGGAGCGTGCGTCCACAAAAAGCGTATCATCGTCATAAAATATTTTTGCAGCATCGGTCACCCGGTCTATTTCTGCAATTCGGGATTCATTTTCATCCGTGGCATTGCCTGTAATAACGCCTTGTGCCGTGTCCCACTGCCCCACCAGGGCAATACCACTGGGCGACAGTTGGTTAACCACCAGCGCCAATGTCACCGCCACTCCCACCAGAATGGTAATTTCCTTTATCGTTTTACTATAAATTATTTACACTTTCTGTCATCAATTTGAAATGATTTGAAGTTTTATCAGAATTGACTTCAAGACTTCAGATCTTGCTAATCTATTTTTCTTTCTAAGCGATTAATTTCGATGCAATTTCAGCCACGTGTTTGCCCTGAAAACGGGCGCCCTCCAATTCATTTTCACTGGGCGTGCGCGAGCCATCCCCACCGGCGATCGTCGAGGCGCCATAGGGGGACCCTCCGGTAATTTCATCGACGCGCATCTGACCCTGGAACGCATACGGCAGACCGACCACAACAAAACCGTGATGCAGCAAGGTGACATGAAAGGTCAAAATGGTCGATTCCTGTCCGCCATGCTGTGTGGCACTGCAAGTAAAAACACTACCGACCTTGCCCACCAAAGAACCGTTTGCCCACAGCTGTCCGGTGGCGTCTAAAAATTGGCGCATTTGCCCGCACATATTGCCAAAGCGGGTCGGCGTGCCGAAGATAACCGCATCTGCCTGGGCCAGCTCTTCCACAGAGCATTCAGGTATGTGGGCAAATGCCTTTTGGGCTTCAACGGCGCCCATTTTCTCCAGAACTTCCGGCGGCAATGTCTCCGGTACCCGCCGGATGTCGACTTCAGCGCCGGTAACTTGCTTTACGCCCTCGGCAACCGCCTCGGCCATTTTGTGCACATGTCCGTATGTGGAATAAAAAACAATCAGTACTTTCATGATCAACCCCTCCTGTATGCCTTCTACGATTTATCTGATTTCGATCCTAATTTTTTGCCCGATTTCTTTTTGCGAGAGCGGGCCCAAATGATAAAGCACCTCGAACATGGCAAACTGGCTGAATGTCAGGCCCGTTGCAGACAGATGCTGATGGGTTCGCTGGGTGACCGATTCGGCTGCACGCATGAGCTGAACGTAAGTTTTCAGGGCTCTGCGTTCCTTTTTGCTGCCGCTGTATTTATTCTGCATATATACCTCTACATTAAATAGTTTAATATCAAACCAATTTGAACCCTAAGGTGTCAAGGGTTTTAGTTTTAATTTTTTAAATGTCAAAGGCGGTTGAAATCACAGGGCTGGAAAAAATTCCAAACCTTTGGACGCCACCTTCAGATTTATGGCATTACAATTCAATGGGTTGGAATTTAAGAGGTCTGCTCAGGCTCAACTAGACACGGATCGCTTCCGGCTGGATTAACTTCAACCGTGACGTGCGCTATTTCATCATAATTCACCAGCAGGTTTTTATAATGATCGGGTGATTTGGGATAGTGGGTAACGATCGAGACAATAGCTGACAGGTGATGGGTGCCCACCCGCCATACGTGTAAATCCGACACCCGATTGTCGGATTCCGACTCAATCAGAGACTTGATTTCAGCGATGGCCTCCGGATTCACATCGCGATCCAACAGCACTTTACCGCTATCAATCAGCAACCCGTAAGACCAGCGTGAAATAATCAAGGCTCCGACGATACCCATGATGGGGTCCATCCAGATCCAGCCGAAGGCCTTGCCGGTAAATAAGGCAATGATGGCCAGCAAAGAGGTAAGGGCGTCAGCCAGCACGTGGAAATAGGCCGCTCTTAGGTTGTGGTCACGAAATTGGTGGTTGTGGTTATGGTCGTGGGCTGAATGGTCATGGTGATGATGGTGTTTTTCCTGTAACAAAAAAGCGCTGATGACATTGACGGCCAGTCCGATGAATGCCACCACAATAGCCTCGTTGAATCGGATGGGCTGGGGAGAAACCAGCCGTTGAATGGATTCAACACCGATCAGCAACGCAATGACCGCCAATACCACCGCACTGGTAAAGCCGCCCAGCACACCGACTTTACCGGTCCCAAAACTGTAATTGGGGTTATCGGAATGCTTGCGTGCATAATAGTAAGCAAAGGCCGTGATACCCAACGCTACCGCATGGGTTCCCATGTGCCAGCCATCAGCCAGCAGCGCCATGGAGCCAAACACGTAGCCGGCGGCCACCTCGATGATCATCATCGACAACGTCAACATAATCACCCGGCGGGTATTGCGTTCGCCACGGCCGTTGTCAATGTTATAGCGGTGGCGGTGTTGCCATTTTTGCAGCGTATGTATATGCATGCTGAAGCCTCTGAAAAATTTAAATGTAACCGTGGCAGTTGATTCGGGATAAAACGGCCTGCCAGGGTGCCATACAATATGTAAGCAGTTAGCGGATGATTTCAACCTCATAGAGGGACAACCAGTTCGCAGCGACTGGAGACCTGTTCGGCAGATCCCGATCTGATCGAATGGCCACACAAGATCTTCAATGTATTGACAAAAATTCCGGTTACCTTTTAGGCCTTGCCTTCCTATAAAGTGTGTGCCATCCTTATGCTATAAAGAAGGAATTGAATTTCACGTCACATCTCCACAGTCAATGAAAAAGGGATTATGAAAACATTTCTTGCTGTATTTGGCATCTTCATTTTTTTTAGCTCTTTTGTTGTTGCCGGGGACAAGGAAACAGCCCAGGATGTTTTGCAAAGCAACCTCAATGCGGTGTTCGCGGTTTTAGAGAAGAAAGATCTTGCAAAGCAGGCTAAGCAGAAAATGATTGAAGAAATCGTTACCCCGATGTTTGATTTTCAGCTTATGGCCAAGTTATCGCTGGGCAAAAAGCACTGGACCGGCCTGACCCCGGAAAAAAAAGATCGCTTTACAGAGCTCTTTATTAAACGCCTGCGGCAGTCTTACCTGAATAAACTCACTGCGTATACCGATGAAAAGATCGTTTACGGGTCGGTAGTTGAGGTCAAAAATAAGGTCCATATCCCCACCGATCTGGTTTCAAAGGGTAAGAAAATATCGATGGTGTATAAGTTTTATGCGTCACAGAGCGGGTGGCGGATATATGATGTTGAAATTCAGGGCGTCAGCATTATTCGAAGTTACCGATCTCAATTTGCCGAGATATTAAAAAACGGAACTTTTGAAGACCTCATTGCGAAAATGGAAAAACCGCATAACAACTAAAACCGCAATCTTCTGATCTAAGCAATCATATGATAAAACTTCATTCCCATGTTATCAGTTTCTATGATCGGGTTGTTCTCGAGCATCCGAGAATCGTCATATTCGGCATACTCGTATTAATTTCCTTCCTGAGCTATAAGGCAGCGGACTTCAGACTCGATGCCTCGACCGAAACGCTGATTATCGAGACCGATGAAGACTTGAGATACTCACAACTGATAAAGTCGCGATATGGTGGATATGATTATTTATTGATAACATATTCCCCTAAAGCCGATTTGTTTTCAGAGGAGTCCTTGAAAAAGCTTACTCAGTTGCGCGATGACTTAAAGCAGACGAAACGGGTCACTTCGGTAGTCTCCATATTGGATGCCCCCCTGCTTGAAAGCCCTCCTGTTCCGGTCAAGGAACTCACCAACAGCATACAAACCCTTGAATCGCCAAAAGTAGATCGCAAACTAGCGAGAATTGAGTTCAAAGAAAGTCCCCTGTACCAAAATCTGCTTGTCAGCCCAGATCTTCAGACCACCGGCCTTCAGGTTAATTTCCCTATTGACGAAGTCTACCAGGACTTATTGGCTCGTACCAACCATTTTCGAGAAAAAGCAGCCAAGGGCAATCTAACAGACGCAGAAATTATTGAATTCAAAGAGCTCAAAAAGCAAATTCAAAGGCGCCGTGAATTACAGAGGCAAATCCGCAATGAGGATATCGCCGCCATCCGGGCCATTATGGATAAGTACCGCCAGGATGCCCAACTTTTTCTGGGCGGAATCAGCGTTATAACCGACGATTTAATTCGCTTTGTTAAGCAGGACTTGAAAATATTCGGCATCGGAATCACATTGTTTCTGATCATTACCTTAAGCATTATTTTTGGCAAAATTCGCTGGGTGCTATTACCAATGCTCTGCTGCGTTTTTTCCGCCATTGCCATGATGGGGCTTCTGGGAATGTTTGGCTGGAAGGTCACCGTTATATCTTCCAATTTTATATCGTTGCAACTGATCATTACGATGGCGAT
>JASFGH010000166.1:0-7871 GCA_050123865.1 Desulfobacterales bacterium
CCGCACCGCTCAAAGCATGCGAGCCGATTTCGGCGCCTTTTTCGATCAGGGCCACTTCCAGTCCGAGGTTTTTTTCTTTGGCCAATTGCATCAGTTTAATGGCACCTGACAGGCTGGCCGGTCCACCACCGACAAACAGAACATCAAAATCGATACTTTCACGTTCTACGGTCATGTTCGATACTCCTATACACGCTAAATGGTTTATTTATATTATTTAAAGACGCTATAGATCTGTATCCAAAAACACAAAAGATGATGTTTAGCATACTCCGCTGTCTTTGTAAATTGGGTCCTGAAATTTTGATTTTTGTTTTCTTTTGCAATGGTTCCATTGCTGTACACATGTATTATGTTATTGTTAAATCAACATTTTAGGTTGAATTCGTCATTATTTTCTAATTTAAACGATGAATTTTATTGAACCCTAATCGCGTTTTTTGCTAAGTAGCTCTTTAACGCTTAAGAGTAGCCACTTCTTACCCATTTCTGCCCAAATGCCATGAAGGTATTTTTATACAATTCACTGTCGCGTAAAAAGCAGGAATTCAAACCGATCAAACCCGGTACGGTGGGGCTGTATACCTGCGGGCCGACGGTCTACAATTATGCCCATATCGGCAACCTGCGGACCTATATATTTGAAGATATATTAAAGCGGGTGCTGATTTACAACGGGTATGCGGTCAAACATGTCATGAACATCACCGATGTCGGCCATTTAACCGGTGATCGCGATATGGGTGAAGATAAAATGGAAGCAGGCGCTGCCCGGGAGGGCAAAAGTGCCTGGGATATCGCCGAGTATTACACGCGGTCCTTTAAAAACGACATTGAGCATCTCAATATACTGGCTCCGGACATCTGGATAAAGGCCACCGACACGATCCCGGAGCAGATCGCCCTGGTGGGGACTCTGAAAGAAAAAGGGTATACCTATCGGACATCTGACGGCATCTATTTTGATACATCCAAATTCAAGGATTACACCAAGCTTTCCCATCAGGACCTTGAAGCGCTCAAGGAAGGCGCACGGGTGGAACGCAACCCGGAAAAACGCAACGCCACGGATTTTGCGCTCTGGAAATTTTCTCCGCAGGGCTCAAAACGACAGATGGAATGGGATTCTCCCTGGGGCGTGGGTTTTCCGGGCTGGCATCTTGAGTGCTCGGCTATGAGCATGAAGTTTCTGGGTGAGCAGCTGGACATTCATTGCGGTGGGACCGATCATATCGACGTTCACCATACCAATGAAATCGCGCAATCTGAAGCGGCGACGGGAAAACCTTTTTTCAATTTCTGGATGCACGGTGCGTTTCTGATCATCCAGGGTGGCAAAAAAATGGCCAAAAGCGAGGGAAATTTCCTGACGCTCGAAAATGCTTTCCTTAAAAATGATATCAACCCCTTAGTTTACCGATTTGCATCCTTTCTAACACATTACCGCAAACCCATGGAGTACAGCGACGAGGGCATTCAAGCCGCTCGAAACGGCTTGCTACACCTGCAAAACCAGGTGCGCCAGATTACGGCTGCCGGTGTTGAAGCCGAACCATCTGTTCACCCTGAATTTAATAATAAATTTACCGAAACCATCAATGATGATTTGAATATGCCCCGGGCAATGGCGGTCATCCAGGAGATGCTTAAGAGCAAGCTCAGCGATGCCCAGAAGCACAGCACCATCATCGATTTTGATCGGGTGCTGGGGTTGCAGTTGGATCAACTCGATCAAGACCAGGATCTGCCCGAAGCCGTCCAGAAATTGGTTGCTGCCCGTCAGCAGGCCCGCAAGGACAAAGATTTTGCAACCTCCGATCAGCTGCGCGCTGAGATCGAGGCCCAGGGCTATCAGGTCCAGGACACCCCTGACGGCATGAACGTCATCAAAAAATAAAATAGGTAAACGGGTTATGAAACCCGTTTTAGCCGCACTTATTGAAGCCGCAAAAGTGACAGAGGATACATCCTTCTTCGAAGCTGACGGTCTGGCCGCATTCGGGGCATTTCTCACCCATCAGGCTATGCTCGGTCTTATGGCGGCGGGCTCCATCTCCGGAAAGGTATCTGTTTTCCAGCACGCGTGCAATGGCATCGGGGATGGACAGCACCAGTCCACCATTTTGAAAGATCGGATGCTCACCGCCAATTCCCTTTAGCTGGTCTACGATTTCATTGACCTTGACGCCCGATCTCAAGGCCAGTGACGCCAGACGGCCGATGGCCTCGGTCTTGGCGGTGGTCGAGCGACCGGATTTGCCGATGGTGGCAAACACTTCGAAAGGCTGCCCCTCATATTCGGTGACGGTTACATAAAGATGACCGTAACCGGTTTTCATCTTGGTGGTGAAGCCTTCAAGTGTATCCGGTCTTTCCTTGACGGCCGTCATGAATTTGTTGCCGAGCTTTTCTTTGCGTGAAAAAGATAACACCTGATTTTCTTTGCTGCCGTCACGATAAATGGTTACCCCTTTGCAGCCGAGCTCATAGGCCAGGTTGTAGACCTTCATGACGTCGTCGACGGTGGCGTCGTGGGGTAGATTGACGGTCTTGGAAACGGCATTATCGGTATATTTTTGAAACGCAGCCTGCATGCGAATATGCCACTCCGGTGAAATATCATGGGCGGTGACAAATACCCGGCGGACTTCCTTGGGTATCTGTTTGATTTTTCTGATGCTGCCTCTTTTGGCAATTTCATCCATCAATTCACGGCTGTAGAAACGTTGCTCATTGGCCACTTCTTCAAAATACGGGTTGACCTCGAGCAATTTGTCATTGTCCATCACGTTACGAACAAAGCTCAGGGCAAACAGGGGCTCGATGCCGCTGGAGCAGCCGGCAATGATGCTCAGCGTGCCGGTGGGTGCGATGGTCGTACAGGTCGCATTGCGCAGTTTTAAATCCTGCTCCTTGTAGATGCTACCTTCCCAGTTGGGAAATACCCCGCGCTCCTCGGACAGATTCTGGGAAGCTTCTTGGGCGTTTTCCTGAATGAAACGCATGACCGTTTCGGCTGTTTCCAAAGCTTCTTCAGAGTTGTAGGGGATTTTAAGTTGATAAAGCATATCGGCAAACCCCATGACCCCCAGGCCGATTTTGCGATTGCCGTGTACCCTCTCATCGATTTCCGGCAGCGGATATCTGGACATATCGATGGTGTTGTCCAAAAACCGCACGCTCCAGCCGATTACCTCTTTTAGGCCATCAAAATCGATCGTTGGTCCATCTCCATTTTCGAGCACGAATTTGGCCAGGTTAATCGATCCCAGGTTGCAGGCTTCCATGGGCAGCAACGGTTGTTCGCCGCAGGGATTGGTGCTTTCGATTTCACCGAGTTGTGGGGTCGGGTTGTCGCGGTTGATACGATCCAAAAATATGATTCCCGGATCTCCGTTTTTCCAGGCCTGTTTTATCAGGGTTTGATAGACTTCAGCGGCGTTGAGTCGGTTAATGGCCTTCTGATCGCGGGGATCGATCAGGTCGTAGTCTTCCTGTTTGTCGATGGCTTCCATGAAATTATCGGTAACCCCTACGGAGATGTTGAAATTATTGAGCTCGCTGTTGTCTTCCTTGCTGAAAATGAATTCCATGATATCGGGGTGATCCACCCTCAAAATCGCCATGTTGGCCCCGCGGCGCGTCCCGCCCTGTTTAACCTGCTCGGTGGCGGTGTTAAAAATCTTCATAAAGGAAACCGGACCCGATGCTACACCGCCGGTGGTGCCGACCACGCTGTTTTTAGGGCGCAGCCGTGAAAAAGCAAAGCCGGTACCGCCACCGGATTTATGAATCAGGGCGGCATGGTGCAGGGCCCCGAAAATGCCTTCCATGCTGTCTTCCACCGGCAGGACAAAACAGGCGGCCAGCTGCCCCAGGCGGCGCCCGGCATTCATCAACGTCGGAGAGTTGGGCAGAAATTGCGCCTCGGTCATCATGGCATAGAAGGTTTCCTCCCACTTTTCGACCTGTTCGGCGGAGGGCTTGCCGTATTTTTTTTCGGCTTTGGCGATGTGTCTGGCAACCCGACGAAACATTTGCTCCGGTGTTTCGATCACTTTGCCCTTGCGGTTTTTTTTCAAGTAGCGTCTTTTTAAAACCCGCTTGGCATTTTCTGAAATATTTAACCGGTTTTTTATAAAAATCGACTTGTCCAGGCGAATCGGTGACGGCTTTGTCAGTCCGAATTCCATTAGCTTGGCTTCAATCATTTTTTCGATAAACGAGACCGGGATGGTGCTGATTTCCAGGTTTGAAATTTCTTTGCGCAGGGACCGACTGATGCCCATGGCCTGATCGCTGTCAATCGGGTTTTCGCGGATCAGAATGTCACTAAACAGCTGATCATCCCAGGTGTATGTGCCCAGATCAAAGCTGCCTTCATTGGTCACTAGGAATTTGCCTTTCTGCCCCATTACGCTGCTCCTGAATCAAGAAAATGATGTTTAATGGAAATCAGTAATTAAAGAATATAAAATCCCAGCTATCTGGACGATAGCAACTTAACCCGTAGTGGCTGTGAGGGATTTTATTCCATTGAAAAGATGCAATTCGGCTAAATGGAAATTGTTTCGGTACAAAAATGGATGGTCATTACCCGTTTAGGATTAGCTCTGGCCAGAGCCCAAGGTCACCCGGTTTTCCGAATTAGCCTATCATTTAGTGCAGATACCATTTATCTCATACAATATGTTGTATGTCAAGGGAAATATAGGGTCGTTTGTGCCACCCGCTAGTCATTTGGAGTGCAATTTGCAGTGGATTGAAGAAATGAGGCAGGGCCTTATGGTATGCTAAGGCCCTGCCTTTCAACAAACCTCTGCAGAGGAATCGGCTGAATAAAGCTGTCGGATTGGAGCGCAAAAACATCACGAACAATTCAAAGCGCTATTGTCCCTGTTGTTTTTTCCATTCCTGATAGGACTTCCATTCTTTCCACTCCAGAAATTCCTTATATTCAGCCGCACCGTGCGATGTTTTTTTCCATTCCTGAAACTCCCGGAAGGCCTGCTGCTCTTTTTTCCATTCCTGAAATTCCTGGAATTCCCGGGCTGCTTCAGGGGTTACCTGTGTTTCTGAGGATGTCTGGCCGGCAGCCACCTGGGTTGACTCGGCGGGTTTAGCCGACGTTGCCGATGCAGCTTCACCGGCTTTTTCAGAAGCTTCTTTAGAGCCTTCATCCGATTTATTCCCCATGAATTGCGGAAAGGCCCCCCCTCTTTCGGAGTCATAGATTACCAGAGCGCCTTCTTCTCCGGTGAATACTCCCGGGCCTTTTTTCATTTCACCCGCTGTTTGTTCAAACTCAGCGGGCTTACCCTTGGCACCACAGCTGATCAACATCGCTGCTGACAGAACGATCCCCAAAAAACTCCCCAGGGTTGTTTGATTGAGATGCATAAATACCTCTCCTTTAGAACTTTACACGGGTACCGAGCATGACGGCATGGATCGCTTCGGCGTTACCCGTGCCGGCAGGCCTTTGAGCCCGGTCACGGTCCAGGTCGTGGTAGCGGTAACAGGTGTATAACTCTACGCTTTCCCAGGGCGTCCACACTGCTGCGGCACCGATGGATTGGGCTTCATCATCTTCTTCGTCCACATCTTCCGAGTAGGTGTAATCCACTGCAAAAGCCCATTTTTCAAGCTTCCAGCCGATCTTGCCATAGAGGTTATAGGGCTCGTCATCACCGGGGGTATCATACCGGTTCGCACCGGAAAATGTCAAATTGAACCCGGAGTTGTGCAGAAAAGAGATCGAACCGCTGTATTGCCTAAAGGAGTCCCGCACCGTATCGGCGGGCAGCCAGCTGGCTGCAGCCGCCAGCTTGCCGAAGCCGTCCCATTCGTATGCAAAGCGTCCGGCGAAATCATAGGATTGACCGTTCATGTAACTGGCCGAGAAAAATACCGGGCCGAATTTGGGTGTATCGTAGCGGACGCGGTCGCGGCGGCTGAAACCATCAAAGTTACTGAAGGCAGAGCCAATGTCGGCGCCTACCGGATTATCATCATCATCGCGGAAAGAAAACCCGCCGGCCATGTCCTCTATAGACGAATAAGCCACCACCGTGGTGCCCGACAGGTCTACCTCGGAGGTACTGTTGGAGGCGGTGTCGCCCTGGCCCAGGGAAAGCTTTCCGAACGTGCCGTGTTGAAAGTAAACGTCCATGTGGCGCTCGTTGAAATCCACATCCCCCGTATCGAAGTTTTCGCCGATATCGATTTCATCGCTGTTTGACGCGTTGGACTGCATCTCGTTTTCCCATTTGAACCCAACGGTCCAGACATCATTAAAGGTATTTGATCCTGTAAAGCGAAAACGGGTGGACGAGTTGTCGTTGTCCACGAATTTGAGGTCGTCATCATTGCCGTTGTCGCCCCAGAGGATGGCGCGGTTGAGCTGCCCGGATATTTTAAAATCCAGCGCCTGGGCTGCAGGTAGAATTAACAGGATTGTCAGTGCGATTGTCAACGTGAAAATGCCTAAATGAGCTAATTTCTTCATCTTGAACTCCTTTGCGGTTTAAAATATCCTTAATGTGCTGTTAGAACTCAAATTAAATTGGCGTCTTGAATCACCTCCTTTCCCCTGAAATGAACGCATATCATTTGTTTTCGAGTTTAATCGGATGGGCTATGCCGGCATCCGATAAAATCGATTCAACCAACGCCAAAATATCCGCACCAGTCCAATCGTCTTTGGGAATCATATACTCGATACCGGAATCGTATGCGGCCGCCTGATATTCCGGTGAATCGTACATGGCAAAGATGGCAATGATGATTTTTGGGTACGCGGTCTTGATTGCTTTGGCCAAATCAAGACCATTTTGATCGGGTAAATAAATATCGATAAAGACCAACGCGGGTGTGGACGTTTTCAGCCTGATGAGACCCTGGTCTCCGGTCGAAGCTTCCAGAATCTCAATATGCGGAAAACGATCATTGATAATTTTACTGAGGGACTTTCGAAACGGGATATTCGGATCAATGATTAAGATTTTAAACATGTGGGACTGACACCTCAGTCGAGCAAGATTAATGGTCGAAAATTCCCCCAAAAAATGATGTGCCTGAAATTTAATCGGCCTAAAACGTCGACACCCGGGCATCTAATGTTTACTAAAGAAAACCATCATGATAAATTAGCCAAACAATGTATATTGGGCGAAGAATGACTTTATTTTGAGTTGAATAGGTCTGTATATTCGGCTGAATAAGTCTGTATAATAGGCGGAGCAAGATGGTATTTTATAATGAATGCAGTAGGGTAATACGGTATTCGGGTGCACAATATGAACAAAAAAATCAGAATTGTTCTGGTAGAGGATCACACGATTCTCAGAGAAGGTTTGCGGGCGCTTTTATCTGCCGATCCAAAATTTGAAGTCGTTGGCGAAGCAGACGATGGTCGCGAAGCCGTACGCCGGGTTGATAAGCTGGCGCCGGATCTGGTGGTGATGGATCTGTCGATGCCGCGGATGACGGGCATGGATGCCATTAGAGAGATTAAGCGGCGACATCCGGCAACGAAAATCATCGCTCTTACCGTTCACAAAGCGGAAGAATACCTGCGAACGACTCTGCAGGCGGGAGCGGACGGTTATGTGCTAAAAGATGCCACCCATGTAGAACTCTTGCTGGCCATTCAGAACGTTTTAAAAGGCAAAACATACCTGAGCCCCAGTGTTTCAGATACAGTGATTGAAGGCTACCTGGAAGGTAAAGAGAATCAGATTCCCAGCCCACGGCTGGGCTTGCTCTCAACTAGAGAGCGGGAAATATTGAAGCTGATTGCGGAAGGGTATAAGAATAAGGAAATTGCAGCCGATCTTTTCATTAGCTTGAAAACAGTCGAAAAACATCGG
>JASFGH010000167.1:0-7852 GCA_050123865.1 Desulfobacterales bacterium
GATGAATGGGGCATAAAGTTGCCTAATTCATCTTTCTCCTCCTTAACGCGGTGGCCCATATACAAAGTGGGCCGCCCGTTTAAAACTGCACTTGATATATCCACCAAACGTAAAAGGAGGCCAAAAATGCCTCAGGTTCTCCGAATAAATCCTGAAAGACGCTCCGGTAAAGAGAGGCGCAGAATCTTTAGTCTGCACCGTTTTTTTCACAAAGGGCCTGAAAGAAGAAAGGCTTTACACGACCGTAGGTTGCTGGAAGAAAGGCGAGATGGCTGGGTTAGGATCAGCAAGTGGTCAAGTGTGAATCTTCATGATTTAAGGATTTCAAAATTCTTACATTAGAAAGAACTCAGGACTATAAAGACCTGTTTCAAAATGAATCTTTGCGTTTCTAAAACCTGGAACCAACATATCCTTATTTTCCAACCCCTCAAAAAAGTTGCGATATCATACTTTGCAATTGAGGAATTAAATATTTCGCTGATTCTGCAACAATCTCAACACCCTCCCTGCAAGTCATAAATCTTGAACCCCTAAAGATTGCCTGCAGCGCTGATTTGTCGCTGCGTGGCTCGTCAGAGCGAAGCCAAAAGCTTCAGCGAAGGCGGATGAGCCTTAAAAGTATTGACTTAGAAAGGGTCGTGCATAAATTTTTGAACAGTCATTTTACAGAAAATCGGCCTAGTGCATACCGTACCGGATTATTTGAGAAGCATTTACTTGCAATTTGGCATCGACTTACCGCGATACAACGCAGATGATTCCTGGAAATTGCCCCTGGCAGCCCGATTCATTATTGACCGCGATTCGGTTATACGATACGCAGAGACAGACACGGACTACCGGGTAAGACCCGAACCGGAACATACACTCAAAGCATTGGAAGCTCTAAAAACCTAAATAAATGAAGATATATACCGGTACCGGTGACAAAGGTAAAACCAGTTTATTCAGCGGCGAACGCATATCAAAGGCGGATGCCCAGATCGACACCTATGGTGATCTGGACGAGCTTAACTCGATCCTGGGCGGCCTGGCAGCCCATCTTGCTGCAGAAGAAGAACTGGTTACCGAGTTAGAGCAAATTCAATCCATCCTTTTTCATGCCGGCGCCTGGCTGGCCACCCGTCCCGATTCCAGCGCTACTGACTCGCTCCGGGAAATTACTGCTGATGATATTCAGTTTTTAGAAAAAGCCATCGACCGCTATGAAAAAGAATTACCGCAGCTCAACGCCTTTATATTGCCAGGCGGCCATATTACCGCCACCTGGGCCCATGTAGCGCGAACGGTTTGCCGCCGTTGTGAGCGTAAGGCCGTATCGCTTATCGGCCAGTCAAAGAAACCAAAAGCCGCCGAACCGTATCAACGCCTGCTGGTCTTTCTAAATCGGCTGTCGGATTACCTGTTTGTGCTGGCCCGCCACTGCAATGATATACATGACATAGCAGATAAACCCTGGAAACCTTGAAGGCATTTTGCATTTGAAAAACCTGGCTTCAACACATTCGGCCGTCCTGTTGAAACGACGATGGCTTTCGCATAAAACGTTTGAGATCACCATCAGCAAACCGCCCGAGTTTGAATTTGAATCGGGACAGCGGATCAGCCTGAGTCTGGGCGGACACACGAGAGACTACTCCATCGTTTCGGCGAGGCAGGAGGCTGAATTGACTTTTTGTATCCGCAGCGTCGCCGGCGGCAAATTATCTACTCTTCTCAGCGTTGCGGATATGGGTATTCCTCTCTCCGTTTACGGCCCCCACGGCTATTTTACGTTCAGAACTTCTCCTCGACCGGCGGTATTCGTGGCGACCGGCACCGGCATCGCACCCTTCTGCTCAATGGCCCGATCGGGGATCGCCGAATTTACGCTGCTGCATGGTGTCCATCTGGTGCAGGATCTCTATTATGCGAACCAATTTCAGCAGATCGCCCGGACATACATTCCCTGTTTGACCGAAGCCGATCAATTGCCGGAAATTGCTTTTAAAGGAAAGGTTACTGAATATCTTGAACGGCGTTTGCCTTCGGGCGCCTATGATTTTTATCTTTGCGGCCGGCATGAGATGATTCGCGATGCCACCCTTCTCATCGATGAGCGTTTTCCCGATTCTCTGGTATACACCGAGATGTTCTTCTGAAACTTTTTAAGGAAAGGTTTCAGTGTTCAGGTGTCAGGGACGAATAGAAGGCTGATACCTGAAAACTGAAACCATCTTTTTTGCTGACACCTGAAACCTGACACCGTGACACCTAAAATTTTGTTGAAATCTGACAATTTAATTATTGTACAAAGCTGCTATTCCGGTTAATTACTGTGCAGTGTTAATTTAACAAAAGGAGGCGGTATGAAGTTTGAAGCCATTGAACGCGAAACCGTGATTCTCGATCCGAACAACAACATGGAGCGCAAAACCATCCCGAGTGAAATCCGCAAAGACCCGCTTACCGGCAGAACCTCGCGCATCTGCCACTTTATGCCCTTAAAATGGGAAAAGCCGGATTTCGATCAACTGGTGGCCGGCACCCAGGAATACTGCCCCTTTTGCCCGGATAAGGTCATGAAGGTCACCCCGTGCTTCCCCGAAGATATCGTGCCCGAAGGTCGCATGGTTTTTGATGATAAGGTATTGTTTCCCAACATCGCCCCATATGACAGCCTGGGCGCATGTGCCACCTTCAGCGGCCAGCATTTTATACCCATGACGGATATTACCTCCCGCCATATTGTGGATGCCTTTCGCCTGGCGATCCAGTTCTTTCAACGGGTTGATGACATCAAACATCCGGAATCTGTATATCACCTGATCAACTGGAACTATATGCCCGCATCCGGCAGCTCTCTCATTCACCCGCATCTACAGGTATTTGCGTCAGCCTTTGCGCCCCATCTGCTGCAGGAAGAGCTAAGCTGCGCCAAAACATATCTCCAGCAGCGGGGAATCAATTACTGGGATGACCTGGTAAAAACAGAAGAAACAGGCGGCCAACGCTATCTGGGCAGAATCGGCCGCAGCAGTTGGCTGACAGTATATGCACCCTTGGGCGTTGCCGGCGATGTCGTTGCGGTTGTCGATGCCGCCAGCTGTACGCTTGATCTGACTGACGATGATATTGAGAACCTGGCACAAGGGTTAACCAAACTCATGACCGCCTATGACAAAATGGGCGTATATAATTTTAACATGAACTTTTTCCCCGGCGCCCGAGGAGATGACCATGCCCGCTTTCATCTGGTGTTTTCACCACGCACCTTTTTTAACCAGGCCTTGGGCACACCAGATGTCGGTGCTTTGCGCAATCTTTACAATGAAGGCATTTGCATGGCATTTCCGGAAGAAATCAATGAGCAGCTGAAACCCGAATTTTAAAGGAGGAGCCCACTATGGAATTTAAGGATGTTGTCAAGGCCAGAAGAAGTTGCCGTGCATTTGACTCTGATCCGGTCCCCCAGGATCAACTGGCAGCCATTTTGGAAGCCGGCCAATGGGCACCGAGCCCCATGCATGCCCTGCCCTGGGAATATATCGTCGTCACCGATGCCAGGGTAAAGGCGAAAATCAGAGAAGTTTCCGAAGCGGCCAAACGGGCTGTTCTTGACGGAGGCGGGCCCGGATTTGCGGCCAAATACGCAATGGATTTTTTAGAGCAAGCGCCCGTATTGATCATTGTGGTATTTGATCCGACGAAAAAGGGATTAGGAGACTTTTTTAATCAGAAATACGGAGCCATACAGGCTGTTTCGGCCTGTATTCAAAACATGATGCTGGCTGCTGCGGAATATGGATTGGGTTCGCTATTTTTTACCTGGTTTGATCCTGATAATATGCAACCGGTCTTAAATATCCCGCAACACCTTGAAATTGCAGCAATCGTTCCGATTGGTAAATCCTTGGGTGAGGTAAAGGCGCCGCCCCGCCCGGAGCCCAAGATTCATCACGAGGAATTTGGCGCCTCCGATTAGAGCTGTTTCAGCGTAAAGGGCAGTTGGCATGTAGTACGGTTGAAAAACAAACACCAGCGTCAGGCTGTATTTTTGTCCTTGGCAATCCGGCGGCGCTCTTCGTCGCGGATTTCACGCCGCAATAGCTTGCCCACCTTGGATTTCGGCAACATATCGCGAAATTCGATGTATCCCGGGACCTTGTAAGGCGCCAAGCGGTCGCGGCACCATTGCTGCAGTTCCGCGCCCCCAACACCACGGGCATCTTCTTTTAATACCACGATAGCCTTGACCCGCTCGCCGACTTTTTCATCGGGGACACCGACCACACAGGCGCCGATAACGGTGGGATGGTCCTGCAGCACGGCCTCGACCTCCGAGGCCGATATCCTGAAGGCCTTGTGTTTGATGATGTCGGCCGAGCGCTCCACATAAATGATTTCGCCGTCTTCATCCTGTCGCACATAGTCGCCCATGCGGTAGTAGGTTTTGCCGTTAAGTTCGATATAGGCCTGTCGGGTCTCTTCCGGTTTGTTCCAGTATTCCTTCAGGGTATAGGGTGATGTGACCAGCAGCTCACCGATTTCACCGATTGCAACCTGCTCAAGCGTTTCGGGATCAACCACTATGCATTCCCTGCTTTTCAAAGGAAGCCCCAGCGTCGTTGGCTTGGGATCTTCATTAATGCGGCTGTAGGTCACGTGGCCGGCCTCGGTGGATCCATAAACCTGATAAATGGGGATACCCAGATGCTCCTGCCAGCGGTTAAACACTTCAATCGGTAAAACATCACCGCCGCAATAACAATATCGCAAAGAGCTGATATCATATTTGTCCAGGCGATCGTTTTCAAGGATCATGCGGTACAGGGCCGGGACACCCAGAAACCAACGCACTCGCATGCGCTGGATGGTTTCAAGTATGGCATCAACCTGGGGCACCGGCATCAAGACGGCGGTATTGCCTTTGTTAAGCCCAACCGAGATGAACAGCCCCAGCGCCATGATGTGAAAAAGCGGGTTAATCGCAATATAGACGTCCGCACCCTCTTTGAGGTGTCCAGCGGCCACATCGTCGGTGACATCGTTGACATAGGATACCATTCCAATATGATTGCCGGGAACACCCTTGGGAAAGCCGGTCGTACCGCCGGTATATAAAATGTACGCCAGGTCTTTCCGGGGATCGATCTCAACCGGAGATGATATTGGCGAATGATTGAGCAGTTTTTTAAATTCGTATACACCTTCTGCCCGCTCGACTTTCCCGGTGGGTATTTTATCGAAAAGAAAGCCCAGATAACGTTTCCAAAAAGGCAGAAGATCAACCAGGTTGGTAACAATAATGCGTTTGAGCCCGGATCCGGCAAACACATTGTTGGCATAACAAAAATTGGTATCCTGGCAGATGATGGTTTCGGCCCCAGAGTCCTTGATCATATAATCGAGTTCATGGGATGTATAAATGGGGGACACCGGCACAAGCACGGCCCCCATTTTCTGGATCCCCAAAAAAGCGATGACCCATTGAATGCAATTGGGAATGTAAATCATCACCCGGTCGCCTTTTTTAACGCCCAATTCTTGCAGCGCACCGGCAAAGCGTTCACTGAGTTCCCTGATCCTGGAAAATGAAAAGCTTTGTCCCAGATAGACAACCGCGGTATTATCCGGATAGCGCTCGCTCATCTGATCGAAACGCGTAAAGGTTAACTCTTTTTCCAAAGTGGCTGTCGTTTCACTCATTCCCTATACCTTAAAAACCTCTATAAGACTTGACTTTCGCATATGTAAAATTTATCTCAGAAATTGTAGATAACGTCCAAGGGCAAGGCGAAAACCGATTCAAAAGCGCAGCATACACGCTATTATTCGAGCATTTTGAATCGGTTTTTTACGATGCCATTGGGCGTTAGATGCATTTTTGAGATAAATTTTTAGATGCCAAAATAGGCCGACCTAACATCCGGATTGTTCATCAGCTCGTCGCGGGTACCTTCCAGTACTGCCGCTCCGTTTTCCAGAATAAAGGCATAGTCGACGATCGGCAAGACAGGCCGGGCATACTGTTCGGTCACAATGATGGATATGCCCATCTCATCCCGAATTTCTTTGGTGGCCCGCACCAGGACCGCCTGGATCAAAGGACTCAGCCCCAAAAGCGGTTCGTCGAGCAGCAACAATCTCGGCTGCGCCATCAGCGCTCTGCCGATGGCCAGCATTTGCTGCTCACCGCCGCTTAAAAATCCGCCAATTCGTTTTTGTAATTTTTCAAGCGCCGGAAAGACTCTAAATACGTATTCCAGCGTGTCTTTGGCTTGGGCCGATGTTGCCAGATACCCCCCGATCCGCAAATTATCGAGGACGTTGCACTCCTTGAAGATTCTGCGCCTTTCCGGACAGAGCACAATTCCTTTTTTGGCCCGTTTGCTGGGCTTCAGGCCTGTAATATCTTCACCCAGATAGGTAATGTCACCCAGAACGCTGATGCGCTCGCCACCGGCCATTTCCTCCTTTTTCCGGATATCTTCCATGATACCCGACAGGGTGTACATCAGGGTGGACTTACCGGCGCTGTTGGCGCCAAAGACACCGACAATTTGATTTTTTTCGCACCTGATGCTGACGTTGTTGAGGGCCAGCATATTTTCATAAAACACCATCAGCCGATTCGCCTCAAGCATGCGCCATTACCTCCTCAACTTCTTCGGATCCGAAATAGGCCTCTTTTACTTTTTCATCTGCCATGACTTCTTCGGCAGTGCCTTCAATGAGCTTTTCACCGAAATTGAGCACCATGATCCGATTGGCCACCTGAAACAGCTCCCTGAGGCGATGTTCGATCATAATCAGGGTGATGCCCTCCATCTGCAGTCGTTCCACCAGTGGCACCATGCTGGCAATTTCACTCATGCTCAGCCCCGAGAAGACCTCATCACAGATGATCACCTTCGGATTTAACGCCAGGCAGCGTGCGAGCTCTAAACGCTTGAGGTAGCCGGTGGGCAAATTGGATGCCCTTTTATAAGGCACAAATGATTCGCGCTCAAAGCCCAATTCTTCCAATATATCGATACTAACCGTATTGCGATCCCCCAGTTTGCCGCCGCCTCTCCAGCCGCCGGTCCGTTTGGCGCGCGGTGAAAAAAGAGGGATGACCAGATTCTTATACGCCGGCAGGCTGTAATACGGGCGCATGATCTGAAAGGTACGGGTAATCCCCATGTCGGCGATCTTATGCGGAGGCTTGCCGGATATTTTCTTGCCCCTGTAAAGAACCTCACCGTCAGTCAATTCAATAAAACCGGTAATGCAGTTCACCAGGGTCGTCTTGCCGGAGCCGTTGGGGCCGATAATGCCCAAAATTTCGCCTTCGTGCAGATCGAAACTGACCTCATTTAAGGCATAGATGCCCCCAAAGGCTTTGGTTACCGCATTGATCTGCAGCATCGGTGTCGTCGATGTGCTCATACTTTAATCCACTTCTCAAATTGATGATATTTACGCTGGCCATAAACCATAAGGCCTTCGCTGCGAAAAATAATGAACGCCAGCAGAATCAGGGCATAAAATACGATGCGCAGGGTCCCGAATGCCCGCAGCAATTCCGAAATGGGTACCAGAATAAAGGCGCCCAGTACCGGACCCACCAGCGTTCCGGAGCCGCCGATGACGGTGGCGGCAATCGGCAGAATGGAAAAATCCAGGGCCAGCGTTGACAGACCGGCCCACATATACAGATGAACCAGATAGGCACCCGCCAGACAACCGATCCCGGATGCAATGAATACTGCGATGGTTTTGTAGTAGGTCACACTCATTCCCGACGCCCGAACCGACTGATCATTGTCTTTAACCGCTCTGAAAACCAGGCCGATATCCTGGTTGACCAATCGACGGGTGCCAA
>JASFGH010000168.1:0-7851 GCA_050123865.1 Desulfobacterales bacterium
ACATGCGGGCCAGGGCATCCATGACCTTCTGCACGCCATGTTTTTTGGCCAGTGCTTCCAATCCGACCTCCAGTTCCTCACGTTTTTCTTCTTCTTCACCTTCCTCTTCTTTTTCTTCATATGTGAGGGCGTCATGCGGGCACACCTGCACACACATGGGCACATCGATGGGCGGATCGTCTTCACACATATCGCATTTTAGCGGCAGGCCTGAATCGGGCTCTTTGAAAAGATCCCTGGACGGGCAGGATACGCCGCAAAAGCTGCACTGCCTGTACTGCTTGCCGTTGATCGTATACGAATGTCTGCCGGTGCATTCGGACGGCGTATAATCACCGGCGCGGATCGGTACATAGCAATCGTTGAGTTCATCGATCACCACCCGAATGCGCGACCGGGCCGGATTGATGCTGCTGTACTTTGGATTGGCATGATATGCGGAGCAGGCGACCTCACATGCACGGCACCCAATGCATTTATCAAGATCAACTTTGATTTCTTTGATGATTCTCTTTTTAGACTCAGCGCTCACTGTTACAATCCCTTTCACGTTTCACCTTAATTTTCACCCGATGGGCGAGCCCTATTGAATCCCCTATGGGGGCCGCGAAGCAGCATTCAACAGGGCGAGCCCTATACTTACTTCTGCTGCGTTACCTGCCCGCCATCGCGACCCGCCCGCCTCGCCTTGCGGTCTCGCATGGCGGGCGTGGGCCACTCAGGCGAGGCGGGCGGGTTCAGAACGAAGCATAGTTAACTATAGCTTCGCCCTAAAATGTCTTGCATATGAAAGCCTCCGACTCTTGAAAAATTAAGGTACTTCTTTTTCTTTTTCCGCCGATGTTTCATTTGAAGAAGCACTATCACCGTCTGTCAGGATACTTCTTTCAATGAAGTCTTTGCTCACATAATCCAGGCCCAATTCGTCGAGGGTTTCTTTGGTGGGAATCCCGTCGTTGTTCCAGCCCTTGAATTTGTAATACTCGTCAAGCAGCAAGGTTTCCATTTCCGGGTCCCTGATCTTCCAGTGGTCCTCGGGCGGCTTTTCATCGGCCCTTCGTAAGCCCCTTCTGATGTTCAGAGCTCTGACCAGATTGCGGTTCCTTCGGCCGATTTCCCATATCGCGTCCGAATCCAGATCCAGTCCGGTGGCATGGGAGATAAAATCCGGTAAATTATACAGATGATACGGCGGCCTGCCGCCAAACTGGCCCCTGAACGAAGAAAGAAAGGCGCAGGTTCCGATGGCGTCGTCAATATAATGCATGGTCTCATTCCAATCTGCTATATTGACGGACGCTTCTACCGATGGATGGGTTCGCGGCTCCCATTCTGAAAACCATTTTTTAAACCGTTCAGGAGCGGCCTCCCAGTTTTTGACAAATTCTTTGCGCTCTTTCTTGTCGGCAATGGGTATCTGGGGATAAGACCCTTCAACCTGGGTAATGCACATCTTCTCACCGGTGGCGTACATCAGAAAATAGGGGTAATTGATCATTTTCAGTTTGAGGGGCACCTGTTCAAATTTTTTCATGGTGTTATGATCATATTCTTCAGCCCCCTTGCCGATTTGACGGGCGGCATGATACACCCCGTTGGCCAGCGCATCGCCAACCCCTTCGCGCCTTACCATTTTTTCCACCAGGTAAAAAAACCTTTCACCGGAGTCGGAGGGAAAGTCCGGCAGGTCCTTATCCGTTAAAATTCCGGCTTTATAGAGCTCGATGGCAAAAGCTAAAAGCTGGGGCGTGGAAAATCCGTCCAGACCGTATTCCTGGGTAACGCCCAGGATGTCATAATTAAAATCCAGCTCTTTATAAGCGGCCATCGCATAGGTCAGCTTGCTGTAGCATTTTAGAAAATAGGTGGGCCGCCCCGGATACGAGATGGCCTGATGGCAATCCTTGGGGCAGTTGTAGCAGGCCGTCCATCGCAGCCGCACGCTGTCACTGATGGCCGCCCACTTTTCTTCCAGCTCCTTGTTCCAATACCCTTTTTGCCGCTCGCGCGCATTGCCCCAGGCGAAATTGTTGACGTGCCACTCTTCATCATCCTCATGCAAAAAAACATCCCCGCAATAGGGGTTATCATAAATGGCCTGATACATGGGGTTGCAGAGCTCAAAAAGCTCGGCCGGCCGGGCCACATTGATGTCCTTGGTCCCACGAACAGCGATGGCCTTTAAGCGTTTATCCCCCATGATCACGCCCACGCCTCGCGAAGCGCTGGAATTGGCGTGCTCGATGGTCGACAGATAGACCCTGTTTTCACCGGCCAGGCCGATTGCGGCCACCTGGGCTTCGGACTCGTTCAACTCTTCTTTAATGCATTCTCCGGTTTCCAAAGCGCCTTTGCCCTGCAGGTGCCTGGCATCGCGTATTTCGACCTTCTCATTGTGGATCCAAAGATAGACCAGGTCAGAGGCCTTGCCGCGAATGATGATTTTGTCATAGCCGGCATGTTTCAATTCCGGTCCAAAAAAACCGCCGAATAAAGAATGAGAATACAGGTTGGTCTGGGGTGAAAAGGTATCAACGGAAGTGCGATTGGCACCGGGAACCGATGTGGAAATTAAAATACCCGCGCTGAATATCAACGGATTGTCGGGTGAAAAGGGCTCGACTTCCGGCGGAACTCTGTCCCATAGAATCTTCGCGGCTGTCCCCTGACCCCCCAGATGAAGCGAGGTTAATTCCGGTTCAGATTCCACCCGTTCAATGCTTCCGCGAGATAGATCGATCTCTAAATGATATCCTGTCTCTGCGTACCTCATTTTTTTCCCCTTCCAAACGGACGTTATTTTTGATGCATCAGAAGATGGATAGGTAAACTAATAAAATTATTGTTGATTTAAGAGGTGGTCGAATTAGGCTATAAATTAACTACAATTTAGCTATAAAGTAGCCACACGAAGAATGTTTATAGGTGGTTCCCCATAATTTGTCAAGGAAAAACGCATTGATTTTAAGAGACAAAATTCAGGGATTTATGGTGCATATCCCGAAGGCGCTATGCGCTATTTTTTAAATAATTTTATAATAAAATTAACAATTTACTAAAGATTTCATAACTATTGCCGATCTCATAAATAGATAACGCGAAATTTAGCGGGCCTGCGTTAGGGGAAGGGGCACAATTATGAAAAAAACAATCGTGGCATTCGCTTGCTTGGCTCTCTGTATCGCTGCTGCCGGGACCGCGTCCGGCAAGGAAGCTGAATCAGTGAGAACCTTGCCACCGGTTGTTGCTCAAACGTATGGCATGGCAGGTACGATTATCATGTGGCATACGATTGATGGTGATGGCAAGGCGGATTACAAGGCGACCTATTTTTTCAAAGATGGCAAACTTATTCAGATCAGCCAGACCGTGGCTTCACAGGATGATTTCAGATACCAGATTATCGGGCGATAGCAATTCATATGGAAGTGAAAATGTGATGTTACAGCCATCGATGCTTGCATAAACCCCTCCTGTCAAGGAATGACACCATATTCTCTTTCCGGCCTATGTTCTTTTTATTTTTTGTTGACCACCGCTATCCTGGTTTTATATTTAAATCCACATTCAGCTATAACCCGTCTCAAAAATAGCAGGTTACGCTCCCCGCTTAAAAACGGGATTTCACATCTGATCTTATCAGATATAGGAGTTCAACAAAGCCTTTGGTCGTTAGATGCATTTTTGAGATGGATTATAATCCAGCTTATATGATTCAACGCTTAATGGGAGCCCTCTATCAATGGCATCCGCATCTTCTAAAAAGGTCATCTATGCGGCCTTAATCGGAAATTTCTTGATTGCGCTGACCAAGTTCATCGCGTTTTTTATAACCAAAAGCTCGGCCATGCTGTCTGAGGGGGTTCATTCGGTCGTTGATACCGGCAATCAGGTGTTGCTGCTTTATGGATTGCACCGGGCCAAACGACCGGCCGATGAGCAGTTCCCCTTCGGCCACGGCAAGGAGGTTTATTTCTGGGGCTTTGTGGTTGCGATTACCATTTTTACCATCGGCGCCGGGGTTTCGCTTTATAAGGGCGTTCATCACATTTTACATCCCGTTCCCATCGTGAATCCGACAATCAATTATATCGTGCTGGGTTGTGCCCTGGTGTTTGAGGGTGCGGCCTGGTATTTTGCTTTTACTGAATTTACCAAAGTCAAGGGAAAATGGGGATATTTCCAGGCCGTGCAACGGGGCAAGGACCCTTCCATGTTTGTGGTGCTATTTGAAGATTCTGCCGCCATGCTGGGCATCATCGCTGCTTTTATCGGCATTTTTCTAAGCCAGGTCACGGGAAATTATGTATATGACGGCATCGCTTCGGTGGTCATCGGATTGATTTTAGCCGGAACGGCCGTCTGGCTGGCCTATGAAATAAAGGGGCTGCTGATCGGTGAAAGCGCCCGGCCCGAGATGGTCAAGAATGTAAAAGAGATCGCCAAATCCTATCCCAAAATAAAACATGTCAATGAGGTGTTGACCCTGCATATGGGGCCCGAGTTTATCCTGCTGAATTTAAGCGTTGATTTTGCCGACACCCTTTCGGTCGGTGATATTGAAGATACGATTGCCAGGCTGGATCGGCAAATCAAACAAACCTTCCCCAAGATCAAGCGCGTGTTTGTCGAAGCCGAAGCCATGCGGACCAAAGATGTTGAAGTTTAATTAGCCACAGACCCACACAGACTCACACCCGATATAATAAAAAAAATAATCCGCAGATTACGCAGATTCCGCCGATTAATAAGAAAATTAACTCATACTATCTACCTATTGAGATGATAGGCCACCGAAAGTGCAAATTTGTTTTTAAGTGTTTTTTAACTAGTTCTAATCTGTGATAATCTGCGAAATCTGCGGATAGATATTTTCTTCATCAATTTCTAGGTTCAACTGGGTCTATGGCTAAATCAATATCCTTTTCTTTCTCTTTCCATATCCCTCTTCTCATCGCGGCGCTTGATGGCCTCGCGCTTGTCATATTTGCGCTTTCCTTTGGCGAGGGCCAGCAGGATTTTAGCCCTGCCGCCTCTAAAATAAAGTCGCAGCGGTACGAGGGTGTGGCCCTTTTCATTGACCTTGCCGTAAAGCCGTTTAATTTCGTATTTGTGCAAAAGCAGTTTTCGCGGCCGCAAGGGATCATGGTTGTCGTAATAAGCAAAAGGGTAGGGTGCAATGTGCAGCTGGTAAACGAATACTTCGCCGTCTTTGATGCGGGCGTAGGAATCTTTGATATTTGCCCTGCCCATTCTCAAAGATTTAACCTCGGTGCCTTTGAGCTCCAGCCCGGCTTCGTATTCATCGACGATGAAATAATTCCTTCGGGCCTTGCGATTCTCGGCAATGATTTTGATGCGTGGTTTTTCCAAAATAGCAAGATCACTTTTCTTATTGGTCTTAGATAAATTGAGGTTTTATTCGTTTTAACTTTTAGACAGGATTAACAGGATTTTTTAGGATTATTTTTTTATCCTTCTCACTTCCCGGATGGAAGTGAGAAAACTCAATCCGCTTTCAGCGGAATATTTATTTCTTTGGTAAGCACCGCTTACTCTGGAATATTTTAGTCGTGCCAAATAACCACTCACGTACTTATGAGTATGTTGTCATTCGCCGAAGGCGATTGTGTATTTTCAGTTTCTTCTGGAAACTGAAAATGGGAAATTAAAATCTTGTAAATCCTGTAGATCCTGTCTGAAAAAATGCCTGCCATCCGCACCCTGAACATAGAACCTGGAACCCTCTAATCTGAATACACCTGCTCTGAAAGGATGCTGCCGTAGGTGGCTTTTATGAGCTCGAATGTACTTTTGGCAGTGGTCTGCGTGAGCACCTCTTTTATAAAAGAACGGGTATCAGCGACATTCAAGGCGCGGATAACGCGTTTGATATCCGGGATGGTTTGCGGATTCATGCTAAGCTCATCCATCCCAATGCCCAGTAAGAGCGGGATGTGATGGGGAGTGCCGGCCATTTCACCGCACATAAAGACCTTAATATCCTTTTCCCGGGCCACATCAGCGACATGTTTGAGCATCCGTATAATGGCCGGGTCAAGGGGCTGAAAAAGGTGAGCGACCTGCTCGTTGCCGCGGTCGATTGCCAGAGAGTACTGAATCAGATCATTTGTCCCGATGCTGAAGAAATCGACCTTTTCTGCCAGCACATCCGCCATGATCACGGCCGAGGGCACTTCGATCATGGCGCCGATTTCAATTTCGCGCTTATAGGGCAGACCATCTCTTTCCAGCGATTCGGCTGCTTTATCCAGCATCCGGTTGGCTTCGCAGATCTCAAAATAAGTGGAAATCATTGGAAACAATATGCGCACGTTTCCAAAAGCCGCCGCTCTGAGGATAGCGCGCAATTGATCCATAAATACCTGCGGTTTCTTCAGACAATAGCGGATGGCACGCAGGCCCAGGGCCGGATTGGCTTCATCTGAAAGGACCTGATTGTTGACAGCCTTGTCACCATTAATATCAAGCGTTCGTATCGTGACCGGTTTCGGGGCCATGACCTCAACGACATCTTTGTATTTATCAAAAAGCTCATCTTCACCGGGAAAATCACTGCGGTTGAAATATTGAAATTCGGTGCGGTACAGACCGATACCGTCACCGCCGTAGTTGATTAAAGCGAATACTTCTTCTGGTAGCTCGATGTTGCCCATCACCGCCAAACGGACACCATCGGTTGACTCAGCCGGCGCCTTACTCTCACGCGTAATAACCGCCTTGTATTCTTCATAATCGATTTTTCGTTCTTCATACTGTACCAATGTATTTTCGGTCGGATGGATGATGACGATGCCGCTGTTACCATCCACGATGATCAGATTATCATTGCGAATGGCTGAAGTTGCCTCTTTGAGCCCGACAACCGCAGGTATTTCCAAACTGCGCGCAATAATCCCCGTATGCGATGCCTTGCCGCCTCGATCGGTAATAAATCCCTTAACGCGCTCAAGGTTGATCAGACTGGTTTCAGCTGGCGTCAGGTCGTGGGCCACGAGGATAACGCGCTTTTTGATGGCGGCGATATTGACCTTCTCGGCGCCCATCAGATTGTGCATGATGCTGTCTGCGACCTGGACCACATCGGCAGACCGTTCCTTTAAATAGGGGTCGGTCATTGTCTCGAAAATATCCTTCAAATTTGATACGACTGTTTTGAGCGCCCATTCGGCATTGATATTTTCCTGTTTGATGATTTCAATACAGCGGCCATACAGCATCTTATCCTTGAGCAGGGCCAAATGCGTTTCAAGGATGTGGCCGTGCTGTAATTCTTCGGGGCTTTTCTCGACGATCTTGCGCAGTTCATCCCTGGATTTTTTTACAGCGGCCTTGAACCGTTTGATCTCATTTGGCAGGTTTTTGGCCTGAATCCGATACTTTTCAATGACGTCCACACCTTCCCTGTCAACCCGGTAGGCTTTTCCGATGCAGATCCCCGGTGAAGCATTGATTCCTTTTAAGATGATTTCTTTCGTATCTTTTTCCATGGGTGCGCTTATTCCCCGAATCCGCTTTCAACTAATTTCGTAATATCTTCCAATATTTGAAGATCACCTTTGTTTTCAACACAAATCGTAATACGCGTGCCTTTCTCACAGGCCAGCGTCAGAATATCCACGATGCTGGATGCATCGGCTTTCCGGTCTTCTTTTGCGATCCAGACCGAGCCGGTTGCCGGCTGGGCAAGTTTGGCTATTTTGGCAGCCGAACGCGCGTGCAAACCGAGTTCATTTATGATGGTGGCTTCCCGGGAAAGGGCCGAATCTGATTTCAACATAAATCTAAAGGATAGGCGCTTCTCACCTAAATCGAATGGTGGAATACTGG
>JASFGH010000169.1:0-7839 GCA_050123865.1 Desulfobacterales bacterium
TTTCATCCAGTTTGATTCGGGCGGGTGCATAGCCGGGTCTCAGGCGCAATGCTTCCTCAAAATGCTGCCTGGCTTCCTGCAACCGTCCCATTTGCCTGAGGACAATACCCAGGTTGACATGGGCCTTGGCGTATGCGGGATCCAACTGCAGGGCCTCTTTGAAATGGGTCAGGGCCGCATCCCGGTTCCCTTGCAACTGCAGGGCCTGGCCCAGGTTGTTGTGGGCTTCGGGATAATCGGGATTGATTTTCAGAGCGGTCTGCAGGTGGCCGATGGCCTCATCCAGCCTGCCGGTGGACAGTAATGCGGCACCCAAATTGTTCTGGGCTTTGAAGTTAAGCGGGTCAATTTCGACTGCTTTTTGAAAGTGGTCCAGGCCCCTGGAAAGGTCACCCGATTTTGCCCGGATAATACCCAAATTGAAGTGCGGTTCGGCGTATTCGGGCTTAATTCTGAGGGCTGTATGATAGTGCGCAGCAGCTTCTTCTAAATTCCCGCGGCGAACGAGAGCTGATGCGAGATTAGTGTGAGCACGGGCTATGGTCGGAGATTTTTGGACACAATCGCGCCAGAGGGCGACATCATCAGCCCAAACGGCATTGCGCTGATACGTCCAAACCGATCCGGTTGCCACTGCGACACACAGCAGCACGATCGCCAGCCATTGGGGACGGATGAAGTGAAAAAGCCCGACGACCGCCAGAAAAATAGCCAGCATGGAGGGCAGATAGAGGCGATGTTCAAAAACGAGCTCCAGGGCGATGACAGACGATTCTATGACCAGGTTGCCGAAAAACCATAACGTGCAAAACGAAAAAAGGGGGTGGCGTTTGGCAAGACAGATGGTTGCCAGCAACAAACCGGCAATGAGCAGCAGGCTGAAAAAGGTCTCCGGCGGCTGGAATAAGGATACCGAAAGTGAGAAATCGTGTGTCAGATTCAAGCGTTGCGGGTGCGGCCAGAGCAAAAGGCTGACATAGAATACGACCACCCGCAGTTCGGTCAGCAATCGCAGCACCGGTGTGAATTCGCGTTCGCCGTAGTCCATTTTGATGCCATCCAGCGGATTGCTGCCAAGGTAAATAAATGCCAGAACCATAACAAAGGCCCCCAGCGCTGCCAGAACCGGGGCGCGCCGATTCAACCATTGACCGCTCAAATTCTGAAAGAATACCCATTCGTATAGAAAGATGAAGAAGGGAAGGGTGGCGGCGATTTCTTTTGTCCCCAGAGACAGAAAAGCCGCCAGAACACAGCCACTCAATGACAGGCCTTTATTTCTTTTACGCGGCGCCAGGCGAAATCTGACATACAGTAACAGCGACAGAATATAGAACATGGCTGCCATGCTGTTCATACGCTGGATGATGTAGCTAACCGACTGGGTTTGTATCGGGTGCACCAGCCACAGCAGTGCGCTCAGAAGTGGAATCCATTTATTATATGAAAAGCGCTCCCGCAGAGAAGGAAGGCTCAGGGTCAATTTCAGCAATAGATACAGGAAAAAGCCGCTGCAGATGTGTATCAGGATATTGACTGCATGATAGCCGACCACGTTGTAACCGTTAGCATAATAGTTGAGGGCAAGCGACATATTGGCCACCGGGCGGTTGGGGTAGCGGCTTTTTTGGATGACTTCTTTGAGATCGTCGAAGGATAGGCCGGTCAATCGGATGTATGGATTTTCGACAATATGAGGCCGATCGTCAAATACAAATGGGCCGGTCAGGGTGTTGGCATAGATGACAACGACGATCAGCGCTGCCAGCATAAACAACAAATGTTCTTTGCGGGCACCGGATTCGGCTAATTGATCGTCTGGATTTGAATCCATTTTCAGCTTATCTTACGTGCTTAATATTTTTTTAACATCAATGCCATATTTTTTCATGCGATTCCAAACGGTCACCCGGTTTACGCCGAGTAGCCTTGCGGCCTGGGTCTGATTACCCCGGGCTCGCAGTAAAGCATCAATCAGGGCTTTTTTCTCCGCGTTTTGGAGTGAATGTGATACCGAAGACAGTGTCTGGCGATGACCATTATGCCCAAATAAATCACTGATGCTTCGATTACGATGTTGCAGCATCCCTTCTGCGGCGGTAATGTTGGGTGGCAACTGGTCAAGGTCGATCAACCCATCTTCGGCGACTACAAAGGCGAATTCTAAAGCGCTTTTTAGCTCTCTGACATTCCCCGGCCACTGATATTCCATAAACCGTTCCATGGCAACGGAAGTCAATCCGGTTATTTTTTTACCGGTTGCCGATTGTAGACGAGCGATAAATGAATTGACCAGAAGCGGAATGTCTTCACTGCGATTCCGCAGTGGTGGCAGAAAAATCGGAAAGACATTAATACGAAAGAAAAAATCTTCGCGAAACTGTTTCCGGGCGATCAGGTCTTCAAGATTTTTATTTGTTGCCGTAATGATGCGCACGTCAACCGAAAACGGCTTGTGATCCCCCACTCTTTCGACTTGCTTGGCTTCAAGGACGCGCAGCAGTTTCACCTGAATGGACAGGGGCACATCTCCGATTTCATCTAGAAAAATGTCACCACCGTTGGCCGCTTCAAAGCGCCCCCGTCGATGGCGATAGGCGCCGGTAAAGGCGCCTTTTACATGGCCGAAGAGCTCGCTTTCCAGGAGTGCCTCGTTTAAGGCAGCGCAATTAAGTTGAACGTAGGGGCCTTCCTTCCGGCGGCCTAATCGATGAATCGCTCTCGCTACCAGTTCTTTACCGGTGCCGCTTTCACCATAGATAATAACCGGGGCATCACTGAGTGCCGCTTTTTGAGTGACCTCGAATGTCTTCTGCATGATGGCCGAATTTCCAATGATACCGTGAAAACCGCCACTTTGATCCAGCTGGCGTGAAAGCTGATCGACTTCCTGATCCAGTCTGTCAAGTTCCGACAGGTCCGCAAGGTTTTCTACCGTTCCCAGGGCATAGCCCTGATCATCCCGCAAAACCGACGCGTTTTTTAGAGCCGGCAACAGAGTGCCGTCTTTTTTAGTAATCACACACCGACATCGTTTTATGTCCTTATGTCCAGGTTCGAAAAGGCCGCACTGCCAATGATCGCCTTCCTTTTTAATCACCCGTTCACAGGCATCACAATCCAATATAGTGCAAGACCTTCCAACGATCTCATCAGCCGTATATCCCGTGAGCTGCTCAAATGCCTTGTTAACCATAAGAATGGCGCCATCTCGTCCAACCAGCATCAAGCCATCGTTCATGGTGTTGATGATCTTTTTCCAGTAGCGGTTGATTTCTTTTTCATTCATTTCATTTGTCCTGTCCTTTTTTGCGGCCGGTTCCCCTGTCCCTATGAAATGGTTGTCGATAGTAAACGTATGAACTGTTTAAACGGTTGTTTAAACAGTTAAGCAGGTGTTTAAATAACATTGAACACTTTGACAGTTCAAGTATAAAATCTCGTTAATTGTATCATAAATAATTTCAGCAATCTATAATCCAATTCGGCTGTTCTCAGTTTCAGGCATGCCAGTTGCAGATACTTCATTTGCATAACGAAATTGTCAATAACCACTTGTCCGGTCTGGAAGCGAAAATGCCAGGTAAATCAGAACTTGATCTCATTGGGGTCGCATGGCCGGTGTGTCTTCTTCAATTTAAAAATGCGTTTGATCAGCTATGCGCATATGATGAGTTGGAAGTCTTATCCCATGACCCTGATGTCGTCAAAAATATCCTTATGATTGCCTGCCGTTGTGAAGGTACGCATATCCAACAGCATCAGGAAGGCGATCTTTATCGAGTTTTCATCCAAAAAGAGTGAGTTGGAGAATCGTCATGGATATAAGTCGGAGACACTTTTTTAAAATATCTGGGGCACTGACCGCTGCTTCGCTCGTAAAAACCGACCCGGCGGCCAGGGCTTCCCAGGCACCCGCCATTGCAGAGGATTCGTATGGGTGCCTGGTGGATACAACACTGTGCGTTGGGTGTCGTAAATGTGAGCAAGCCTGCAATGAACGCCATCATCTGCCCAAACCCAAAGAATCCTTTGAAGAGATGACTGTGCTTGAAAACGAAAGGCGTATGGATGAAACATCCTATACAGTCGTCAATAAATACTACCCCAAGCACATCGGCACTTTGACGTGGCGCACCCGCCCAACCTTTGTCAAGTTCCAGTGCATGCACTGCAACGATCCTTCCTGTGTATCAGCTTGCATTGTTGGAGCACTCACCAAGCAGGAAAACGGTTCGGTCATTTATAACGCCAACAAATGTATTGGCTGCCGTTATTGTATGGTCGCCTGTCCGTTCCAGGTCCCAGCATACGAATATCATGATCCATTAACGCCTGAGGTGCGAAAGTGCACCTTTTGTTACCCTTATATTAAAGACGGGGGGATCCCGGCCTGCGCCCGGGTCTGCCCGCGGGAAGTCATTACTTTCGGGAAAAAGTCCGAACTGTTAAAGCTGGCCCGCTGGAAAATGAAAAATCATCCCGGCAAATATGTGGATCACATATACGGTGAGCAGGAGGTCGGTGGAACCTCCTGGTTGTATCTTGCCTCTGAGCCTTTTGAGACCATCGGTTTTCCAAAGCTGGGCACCAAAGCTCCGCCGAGGCTAACCGAAGCCATTCAGCACGGCCTGTTCCAGTACTTTGCCGCCCCTATCATTTTATACGCTGCGCTCGGGGGCATCATGTGGTTAACCGGCTACTTAAAAGGGACCAGAGAAGTTTCAACCGGTGCAACCGCTGAGAGAGGAGACCTGCGATGAATATCCATACTGACGCTGCGCCGGTTGAAGAGGAGCGGTTTTTGACGCCCGGTGTGATGGTCATGCTGGCGCTTATGGCAATTGGGCTGGCATTTGGCGCGGCGCGCTTTCTTTTTGGTATCGGCAAAGTTGCCAATCTGAACAATCAGTTTCCCTGGGGAATCTGGATCGGTGTCGACGTTGCTACTGGAGTAGCTCTGGCTGCCGGTGGATTTACAACCGGTGCCATCGCTTATGTCTTTAACCGCGACCAGTATCATGCCGTTATACGCCCGGCCCTGCTGACTGCCATGTTGGGTTATACCTTTGTGGTGCTGGGGCTTCTGGTGGATATCGGTCGCTATTGGAACATATACAGCCCGATGTTGAACTGGAACGGCAATTCGGTTCTGTTTGAAGTGGCCATGTGCGTGATGATTTATTTAAATGTGTTGTACATTGAATTTATTCCGATCGTTGTGGAGCGCTTTAAGGGCCGCGTGAAACTGCCCGGTCCGCTGTCGGCTCTGAACAACTTCAGTGAAAAGTTCCTATCAGTTGCGGACACCATCTTGGGCAAGGTTATGTTTCTTTTCATCATTGCCGGCATTGTTTTATCCTGCCTGCATCAATCAAGCCTGGGTTCCTTGATGTTGATCGCCCCTTACAAAGTCCATCCTCTGTGGTACACACCGATTTTGCCGCTATTGTTTTTGCTTTCCGCTTTTGCAGCAGGGTATCCGATGGTGGCCTTTGAATCCATTTTGGTGTCCAAATCATTTGGCCGCAAACCCGAAATGGAAGTCCTCACACCGCTGGCCAAATTCATGCCCCTTTTGATGGGTATCTACCTCGCATTTAAATTGGGCGACATGATCATCCGCGGCACTTACGTCTATTTGCTGGATGGTACCTATCAGACCAATGCGTTTATTGTTGAGGTACTTTTCGGTGTTATTCTGCCCTTTGTGCTGTTACTTTTTAAAAGGGTGCGCCGATCAGCGGGCTGGCTGTTTTTTGCGTCCACAACTTTTGTACTGGGAATTCTCTTGAATCGGGTTAATGTGTTTGTGGTCAGTTTTACACCACCCTATAAGCTCGTGGCCTACTTTCCGGCCCTGGGGGAGATTTTTATTACCGTCGGCCTGATTGCCACTCTCATGTTTTTATATCGGGTGTTTGTTTTTATTTTTCCGGTCCTGGGCGCCCGTCCTAAAAAGATGTCGACTACGGTGCTGGCTTTGTTTGCCCTGTGCACGCTGTTTTGCATCCATGATCCGGTTGATGCCGCATCAACAACCCCTGATATGACGCGGACACCCCTTCGGCTCTCTGAAGATATTACCCCCTCGATTAATGATGCGCCTAAAATACGTGTTTTAAACAGCCCCGTCGTCAATCAAGACAGCGACCTGTATGGACCGGTTCGTTTCATGCACAGCAAGCATGCCAATGTGCTCGGCGACTGCACCATCTGTCACCACCGCACCCCCCGAGAGGATGGGGATACGTACGGTGAGCCGGTAACCATGGTATCCATGCAGCAAAAACAAGAGACGCCTGCAGGCTGTGCCGTCTGCCACGTTCGTCCGTTTAATCCCAAACAGCTGAATACGCCCGGCCTGAAGGGAGCCTACCATCAGCTCTGCATGGACTGTCATCAGGAATCCGAGCAGGTGCCCCATGTTCGCGGTCCAATTCTGTATAGTGCTATGGTGCGAGGACCGGTGGCCCGGACCCTTGATACCCGTGCGCCCACAGATTGTCTGGCCTGCCACCCCAAAAATGTGCCGGATCACAACAAACTGGTAAAACTCCAGGGCAAGGTGGATGCCCTGGCAGTTACGCGCAACTGTCTCTCCTGCCATGAACAGGAAGGCAAGGCCATTTTGAAAACAGCCCACTGGAAATGGCACGGCGCATCACCCTATACAGTTGGCCATGAAAAACGCGTTGATATCGGCAAACGCAGCAATACGATTAATAATTTTTGCATCAATCTGAACAGCAATTGGCCCCGCTGTACAAGCTGTCATATCGGTTACGGCTGGGAAGATGCCAACTTTGATTTCAACGATGCTGGCAAAATCGATTGCTTGGTCTGCCACGACACGACAGGAACATATCAGAAAGCGCCGCCGGCCGCAGGTTTTCCAGCCAAGGATGTTGATCTGATAGCGGTGGCCAAGAATGTGGGCCGGCCCAGCCGGGCCACCTGCGGTATGAACTGCCATTTCCGCGGCGGCGGCGGCGATGCGGTAAAACACGGTGACATGAGCTCGATATTGTCCAAGCCCGATAAAAATCATGACGTGCACATGGGCGTCACCGAGGGGGGGCTGAATTTTAGATGCCAGGACTGCCATAAGACCCGCAACCATATGATTTCCGGACGCAGTATCTCCGTTGCGGCTGTGGAAGGGGATCTTTCCTGCGAGTATTGCCATACGGACAGACCGCATATCGGCAGTGAGCTGATCGATCACCATTTAAATAAGCATACCCAGCATGTGGCCTGCCAGACCTGCCACATTCCCGTTTACTCCAAAAGCAACCCAACCAAAATTTTCTGGGATTGGTCGACCGCCGGACAAGATTGCAGCAAGCCGGCCGATAAATATGGGAAACCGACTTACGCCAAAAAGAAAGGTGACTTTAAATGGAAAGAGGCTGTCAAGCCGACCTACCAGTGGTACAACGGCACCGTCAAGCGTTACCTTCTCGGCGATCGCATTACTGAAAATGGCCTAACCGAATTAACCAAGCCGGTGGGCGGTTTCAATGATCCGGCCTCCAGAATTTACCCCTTCAAAGTTCATCGCGGAAAACAGATCAGCGATGCGGTCTATAAGTACCTGATCGCCCCCCAGCTGTGGGGAGGTTACTGGAAGCACTGGGATTGGGACAGGGCTTCACGCGATGGTATGAAATCTGCCGGGCTGGCTTACAGCGGTAAATATGAGTTTGTGGAAACGATCATGTACTGGGGCCTGACGCATGAAGTGGTGCCCAAAGAGCAGGCGCTCTCCTGCGCGGAGTGTCACCCCACTCTGGCCAAAGCGCCGTATTGCGGCAAATGCCACCAGGAGAGGCCTGA
>JASFGH010000170.1:0-7802 GCA_050123865.1 Desulfobacterales bacterium
CATCACCGCGGCGGCGGCCACACTCACCAGAAAGGTAAAATTGGCGATGTAAAACCCCCAGCTGACGATATCCGACATATTGGTGGAGGCCAGACCGACATTGATTTGGACAAAATAGGCATAGACCCCCGATACCATCGATGCGGCCAGGATGCACAGATAGATCTGATAAACCAGCCCGCCGGACAGGCTCCATAAGGTTGTATCTTTGAAGAATGTGGCAAATTCGTTTATCGTAGCTATTTTTTTCATATCGTCTCTCTTACAATGTGTTAACCATATGGTATTAAATTATCCAAAACTGATTTCAAAATTACAGATCATGTTCGAGGGCCCCCGCTCAAAAGCGGGATTTCACATCTTGATTAAATACCCTGATGTGTTCAAAAGGCGTCCCGGCTCGGCTGAGCTCGCCGCAGGTCCACATTGCAAGCGCAGCGTAAATCTCGTGGCTAAAAGCCACTCCCACTAACATTATGGATTTGAGTTTTTGCTGTAATTTTTCCTCGGTTTCCTCGTCCGGTGTATCGGTGACCAGAATCAATAGCTCTTCATTTTCAGCCGGTGTTACCTCACAAAAATCCAGGGCGGCCAGATCCTTGAGCAGCTGCTCTTTCGATCCCGATACGGGATATGCCAGATAGCTGAAGACCGGCATGCATATGCCTTATTTAAAATGTGTGATAGGGGTCTTCATCGAGACCCGCTTAATATTGGCAGGTAGGTTGTTCAACAAAACGACTCGCCCAATCGGGTGTTTAAACAGGTTGTTCAATTATCTATTTAAGTCAAATTATTCATACTAAAATACTAAGAAATAAAAATATAGGTGAAATGATGTATTGGGATTAGGCATACTGTACCATCTCCTTAGAATTAGACGCATCATTTGTTTTTGATGAGATAACACTATTAATAATTTAGATGAAGGCATCAGCAATTGCGCCTTGACATCTACATGTACTTTATTTACTATATATATACCGTTTTATTAACATATGTATAATTAGGTGTACATCATGCAAAGTTCGACGATTCACATTAAAGTTAAACCGGAGCTGGCAAAAGGTCTGAAAGCATTATCAAGAAAGCGGGAAACCTCCGTTGGGGAACTGGTCAGACAGGCGGTAATTTCCTGTTATCAGATCGATTTGCTTAATTTGAATGAGCAGCAAAGAAGAGCGGTCGAAGCGTTTCAGGGAGGGTATATCAGTCTTGGCAAGCTCGCTGAGGAAATGGGAATGAACATCTTGAATACGCGTAAATGGCTTGCTGAACATGAGATAGCTCAGAACAACTCATTTCTTGAGGACGATGTAAAAAATGCCTGAGAAGAAATGGGTCTTCGATTCCGTTGCGCTCTCTAATTTTCTGTTATCCGATTCAATTTTCATCCTTGCGAAACGATATCATAAACGCGGCATCATTACGTGGCAAGTATATGATGAAATATCTGCCGGAATTTCGGAATATCCGGAATTGAAGCAAGTTGATAAACTCATTGAGGGTAAAACCTTAAAACTCGTTTCATTATCCAGAAAGGCATATCAGCATTTTGTTCAACTGATCGGGCATCTCGGAAAAGGGGAGGCATCCTGCATTGCTTTTGCTAAAGAACAAGCTGCCATTGTTGTAACTGATGACCGTAGCGCAAGAAAGCAGTGTTCAATGATGAAAATTTCGGTCACAGGCACTGTGGGCATTTTGAAAGCATCGGCCTTGGACGGGCACATCAGTTTGGCCCAGGCAGACGAAAGTCTTCGCAAAATGATAGAATCCGGTTTTTACTCCCCGGTTCGTAGTATTGTCGATATCGCATAATTGCTGAAATTGAGGCGTGCTAATTTGTTTTATAAAAAATCAGAAACTCGATGAATCCTTAAATCTATTATGTCGCATGCCTCCCATGCGCCCTTCGATTCTTATAGCCCCAAATACTGCAGAATGTATTTTGATGCCACGAATGTAATCACGCCTGCGAGCATCAGCTTTATCCAGCGTGCGGGCACATGTTTTTGAGCCCGGGCCCCCAGGTACATCCCTAGCAGACCGCCGACGCCGAACAAAATCCCCAACAACCAGTCGGGAGCAGCCACGGCCCCGTTGACCGGGATGAGGCTGTAAAAGGTCACACCGGCCAGTGACGAAACAAAGGTTCCCAGGAGCACTGCACCGGCAATGGCGTAAACCGGCAGGCCCAAAAAGGTAATCAAAAACGGTGCGATTATGGATCCGCCACCGATGCCATAGACGCCGCCGATGATGCCCACCACAAGGGCCAGACCGAGCAGTTTGGCTGTGGCAAATGAATAGGTGGCACCCTTAAAATCAAAGCGTGTGGACTTCATTTCAATCGATGCTGCCGGCGACAATCAACAAAGCCACCGGCCATACCAAGCGGCACTCTCTGGCATAACGATATACACCGCCGGGGGTGCCGGTCACATTGAATAAAAAGTTTGTGGCCGTGACCGAAGGGGTGGTGAATCCCAGAACGCTCATTTGAAACGGCAACAGTAAAAATGCCCCGGAAATACCGCCCACGGAGGTGAAAAAAGATATACCAAATGCCACCAGCGGCGGGATTAGGATATAGGTTTCCACTCCGGAAAGGGGAAATGTAAATTTCAAAAATTCCATAAGATTCGGTTTTGATATAGATGAACCGATTTAATGACCACTAGGAATCCACATGAGCTGCGGGTTGAGCTGATCCGTCCAAGGGATGCCTGAATTTCGCCAGCCGTTTTTCAAACGTTTGCCATGCAAAGAGCTGGACGGATCCTTTACGCGGTCGCCTTCAAAGCCATCGGTCACCGAATAGGCAATTTTAAAACCAGCTGCTGCCAGGGCATTTACGGCGGCAGCACTGCGGTTGCCGGAGCGGCAGATCACCAGAATGGTATCGGACGTCTTAAACTTTTGGCCGACCTCGGTGATAAAGTTCGGGTTGGTTTTCATCAAAGGCCCTTTGTTTAGCACCGCCATTTTATAGTTGAACAATTGAAATGGAATATTATGGGCCATGGGCGGATGACCAACAAAAACGTATTCTTCCGGCGAGCGAACGTCTAAAATTTTAATTTTGCTCTGGTCGGCCTGCCACATTTCATAGGCTTCCTTAGCGGTTACATAAAGGCCGAGAATGGTCTGCTTCTGGGGCGGCAAGGGTGTTTTCGCCAGGGATACCGGCAACCGAATCATCAGCATGAATAGGACAATCACCAAAGGAATACTTATTTTGCGCATTTCTCTACCTCTCCGGTTGCTTAAAAATACCACCAAAAATTTTGTCATCGGCGGACATGCATTTCATCTTTAAAAGTTTATACTTTTCAAGGAGCTCCTTACCCTCTTGTGATAAACGCGATCCCTCTTTGCGATCGGTGTGCACGATGCGGGCATTCATGTGTTTTTCGGTGGCTTTGATCTTGCTCCAAACGGCCTTATACGACATTTTCATCAATTTAGCGGTCTGGTTCATAGAGCCGGTCCGATCAATATGCTCTAAAATCCTGGCACGGCCTTCACCAATTATGATGTTGTTGTCGGCATCCACAATCCACTGGCTGGATCTTAATTTGAATTCTGCCATTTTTTCTGCCTCGTTTTAGGAACAATTGGAATGGTTAATCACGAAAGCACGAAAGGGCGAAAACACGAAAAAAACAAAATAATTTTACTTTCGTGCTTTTAAAATTTCGTGTTTTCGTGGTTCTAATATTTTTATCTCTTCTTAACGTACGATGAATCAGCCGCCGATGGCGCGCATGGCCCGCCTGCAGGCATTTTGATGCTCTTTGGCGTTTAAGTGGTGGCCGGCAGGCTTTGCAGCCACGGCCTGGTTGAATATGCCAATAATATCGTCTTGGGTTGCCCCTTTTCTCAGAGCGGTCTTAATATCGATTTCTTCCTGCGAAAATAGACAGGTTTTGATTTGACCATCCGCTGTTAGCCGCAGGCGGTTACAGGAACCGCAAAAATGCCAGCTGATGGGTGCGATGAATCCGACCTTGCCGATACCACCCGGAAGCCGGCAAAGCCGTGCCGGCCCGCATGAATCGGTAACCGGTTCGATTTGAACTCGGTCAATTTGATATATCCTTTTCATAAATTCTTCAACTGGCACGAACAGTGATTCATAGTCACCGTAGGCCGTGCTGTTGGTGGGCATCAGCTCGATAAAGCGCACATGGTACGGCTTGGTAAGGGTTAGTGCGGCCAGATCTTCGGTTTCATCATCATTGATGCCACGCATCACCACCGCATTAATCTTAATGGGGTGCATCCCGATTTCTTCAGCACGCTCGATGCCGGCCAGCGCGCGAGACAGCCAGTTGTATCCGGTTATTTTTTCAAAGCGCTCCGGTCTCAAGGTGTCGAGGCTAATGTTGATTCTGCGCACGCCGGCCTTAAATAGAGGCTCGGCCATTTCGGCCAGATAGATCCCGTTGGTCGTCAGGGCCAGGCTTTTTAAACCGTCCAGACGGGATAGCATTCGACAAAACGCAACCACACCTTTGCGGACCAGCGGTTCACCGCCGGTGATGCGAATTTTGGTTATACCGGCAGCAGTAGCCGCCCGGGCGACCTTAAGCATTTCCTCGTAGGTTAAAATCTCAGCGCGCTCCAGATGATCGCGGCCTGAAAACGGCGTGCAGTAATAACATTTCAGGTTACAATGATCGGTAATCGAGATTCGCAGGTAATCGATTTTCCGCCCGTAGCTATCAACAAGTTTCATTAGAGTTCCAGTTCCATGTCTGCATTGAATAGAATATAACCCTCACGCAAAGACGCAAAGTCGCAAAGAAAAATAAAAACCAACTAAAAGCGGTTTGAAAGCCTTAGCTCGGGTTCGAGGACAAGGCGCCAGCCGATTTGAAAGTGGAGCATACATGTAAGTATTCGAGCATTTCAAATCGGCTGGTAACGCAGTCAATCGGACGCGAGATGAGGTTTTGAACCCGCTTTTATTTGCCGAATGGGCAATGTGGGTATGTGCATTCTTCGCAGTCTTTGCACAGCCCCCCGTGACCCAGAAATGCCAGCTCGGTTTTGCCGATCTTTTCGCCGGCTAAAATACGCGGCAGGACCAGGTCCAGCACTGTTATCCGGTGATACAGGCCACAGGCCGGCACTCCCAGCAGGGGCACATCTTCCACATAGGCCACTAAAAACATCGCGCCGGGCAACACCGCTGCGCCATAGTGCATCTCCGCGGCACCGGCGGAACGGATGCCTTGGCGGGTGACATCATCCGGATCAACGCTCATGCCGCCACTGAGCAGCAGCAAATCACAGCCCTGGTCCAGATGGGAGCGGATGGCCTTACAAATCAGACCGGCATCATCCGGCGCAAAGGCCACGGCAGCCACCGCCGACCCCAGGGCTTCAATCTTTTCGGTCAGTATCGGCTCAAAACGGTCTTCGATCAAGCCGTTGTACACTTCGTTGCCGGTAATCACCAGGCCCACCCTTGCTTTACGTAGGGACCTGACGGTCAGCACGGCCCCGTTCTGGCGGGCAATGGCGGCGGCCCTTTCGATGGGAGCCTTTTTCATGATAAGGGGAATGGCGCGGGTGGCGGCCACCTGTTGCCCTTTTGTGACGAGGGTGTGATTATGGAGGGTGGCGCACATGACCTCATCAACCATGTTAAAGGCCGCCAGAGCAGCGGTATCAACGCCAAACAGCCCATCTTTTCCGGCCAGCAGCTTGATCTTGCCTTCCCGCGGCTCGTCTTTCCAGACAATGCCGTCACCGGCCAGGGCATCGGCTAGTATGGCTGCGGCCTGGTCCTCATGGATTTCGTCATCTTCCAGGTCAATGACATAGAGTTGATTCTTGCCCATTTTCTGAAGGTGGCACAAATCGTCGTTGCAGACCGTGTGGCCTTTATGAAAGGTGGCGCCTTTGAATTCACCCGGACGAATTTCGGTCAGGTCGTGGGCCAATTTAGTTCCGACGGCATCTTTGAGCTCAACTTTTTTCAACATGGCGTAACTCCTTTATCGTTAGGCATAAGGCGCAAGGCTCACGGCACAGGGTCAGGAGGGTATGAACCCGATGTAGGCCTTTCCCGATCGATAGGCGCATTAATAACAATTCGTTTCAGTAATCTTAGCGTCTTTGCGGCTTTGCGTGAGGCCGCTTTCCGGTTTCCAATTCATATCCGGCCAGGTGATCTCCCGGGCATTTTTAAAATAGCAGTCCTGCGCACAGGGCTTGCACAGCACCCGGTCGTTTTCAACGACCTCCCGTTGGTCGCGCACCACCTGGCCGCAACGGCTGCAGGAAGCCTTGAAGCGAGTGGGCCCGGGCATGTCACAGTCATCTATTTTTACCTCGACCTGCTGGACGCGAAAAAGCACGCTATCGGGCATGCGCTGGTAAGCTGCCAGCTGTTGCGGATATTTCTCTACAATCTCAGGTGCGTAGGCAGTGGCTAGGTCGCGGGCCTCTTCGGTGGAAACCACCCGAAAGGCCTTGCCGGTCTCCAGATTGACAAAGGTAGCCGCCATGATGCCGTAGTCCATAAATTTCAGTGAACGCCTTCCCAATTTAACGCCGGTCACATGCGCCACGGCATCGGCCGTACAGCGGTCCATTTCCACGTAAATGATCAGTTTTTTAATCTGGTCGTGGCGCCTGGGCTCGATGAGTCCGATCAACCGGCAACCCAGCATGGCCATGCGTACACCTACCACCTGCCCCGGGCAAAGATGGCCGTGAGCGTCGGCTGAACTTTTCAGTAGTTCTTCAAAGGAATCCACGTCAGTATCTTCCTTCCCTCTTTGTGGTATATGTTAAAATTAACATAACAGATGGCAAAAAAAATGCGAATTTCACAAAGCACCCGGATTTTATCTAATATTCCCTATACAGTTGTGTCTTTGACTTAAATCAAAATTGCTGATGCTATTTAATCACTGCAGTTTTTGACAATCAGGTGCCTTCTAAGACTTCATTGACCCAGCCCATGGCCGCGATCATGTTTGGAAAGCCAATGGTGGTCAATGATAATAAAACGACATGGGCGATTTCTTCCTGGCTGGCGCCCGATTCCAGGGCCTTGCGGGTCTGCGACATTACTGCTCCCCGGGAATTTGCGCCGATGGCGATACCGAGGTTGGCAAGGTCCTGGTATTTTTTCTCAAGCGGCCCGGATTCCCGACAGGTTTTGCCCAGCTGTTGAAAATCTTTGAAGACTTCCGGAAATTTCGACTGGAATTTTTCGTAAATTTTGGGAAGATACATGATCGCTCCTTTTTACAAACCAGCAAAACGGGTGATTTTGATTAGCGGTTAATACCTGAAGTTTGCACGAGTCGGAGGCTTTCATATGCAAGGCACTTAAGGGTGAGGCGATAGTGAACTATGCCTCGCCCTTAATAACGCAGCAGATGGAAGGCTCCGGCCGCCCGAAGGGTGAAAAGAGATGAGAAATTAAAAAGATTATCATCCGATTTACTTTTAATGTAGAATGGTTTTTACACTATTCTTGTTCGAACCTGATGCAATCCAGTACCATAAAGATTCTCATCTATTTTCATGCAAAATTCAGGTAAAACAGAATTTTCTTTACACCCGGAGCGAATTTATTTCAATGTGTTTTTGGGTTTAAGCGGCAAAAAATAAAGAACCTAGCAAACAATCTGGTAATTTTCCTGCAAAAACGATTCGGTTGCTTGCGCCAGATTCGGGTAAAACGGGTTTTCAGCGTTTTCGATGATGCAGATGGCAAATTCCGGCACCCAGGCCATGAGGTGGTCTTCCAGAAATGATTTCTGCTTCTGAAT
>JASFGH010000171.1:0-7768 GCA_050123865.1 Desulfobacterales bacterium
ATTCCGGATGTTCAGCGATCATCAAACGGACGATATTGCGGCGATGGCTGAGGATGCGCGGTGTGTCGGTCAGCAGGGTCATATCCGGCGCAACCGGCGTGACACATGAAGCCATCAGACGGCCGCTTTGTTCATCTTCCACCAGGCAGAGCCGACAGGCGCCAAAGGGCTTCAGGTCCGGATGATAACAGAGGTGCGGTATTTTGATGTCATTTTGGGTCGCAGCCTGCAGGATCGACATTCCGGGTGCACAACTAATCCTTTTGTTATCGATGGTTAAGACAATTTTGTCCAAGCGGCTGACTCCTTTCAATCTTGAATGGAATGATGGAATTGTGGAATGATGGGATATTGGGTTCAGAGGATTTCAGTCTAATTCTATAAAGGCATTTTCTGGATTTTTACCCATGATTCCAATATTCCAACATTCCGGTTCATAGAGCCAATTAAGAAACAAATTAGACCGAAAACAATCGGGGTCCTTTACGGGTAACAGCAGGCTACTTCAGCTTTGCTGCATCCAGATAGTGTTTTAGCTTGTCTTCACCGCCGATGGTGATGATGTGAATCCCCTGACACAGCTCCCTTAAAGCCGTAACGATGTCGGCGAATATTTCAGTGCTGGCTTTGAGCTTATCCGGTGCCTGGGTTAATTTTTGGATGATCCATTCGGGCACAAGCCCGGATTTCAAATGCCGGTTGAGAAAGCTTCCCATGCCAGCCGTTCGCAGAATCATGACTTCAGCGATGACCGGTACGTTAAATGCATCTACCCTGCCTAAAAATTTGGCGAATTGATCTACGTCAAAAACAGGGGTCGTTAAAAAATATCCGGTCCCGATTTTGGTCATTTCCTCCATTTCCTTCATTTCCAAATCGGGTACATTTTTCCCCCAGGCCGACTCCACACCCGAGCCCACCAGAAAATCGGCTTTCGAATTGAGAGTGTCGCCTTCGACCGTTTGCCCCTCTTTGACATGCTGTAGAACGGAATGCAGTTTGCCGGCGTCAACATGGAAAAACATCATTTCCTGCAGACTATCGCCAGTAATGCGGTAATCTTCGGTGAAAACCAACAAATTGTCAATACCGGCCTCATGCGCTTCAACCAGATCTTTTTGCAGCTGAATTCGATTTTTGTCCCGCGTGGTGGTTCGATAAATCGGCTCAAATTTGTTCTGTTCCAACAATCGGCAGGTTTTAATGGTATCTCCGACAATACCCTCGATTTCGATTCCAGACAGTCAAACGCCATCTACCCGGCCGCGGACTTTGGATAGGCTCTGAAGCAAATCCTCCGGCTCCTGCTCGATGGCCGCCTGAATTTCCGAGGTCACGACAAACTGCTTTTTTTTCAAGGCTTCCTTTAGTTTCATGGTGCCTCCTTGGCTGGCTTTACGGATCGTCACCTTTTCCATTTTTCAGCTATCGTAGTTCCAGCAAACGTGCCACCTCCTCTTTGAGCTGGGGCAAGGGAAAGGGTTTGGAAAAACAGGCATCCGCTCCGTATTGTTTCATTTTTTTAAACTTATCTTCGTCCAGATAGGCAGACAGTACGATAATTTTGGTGTTGGCCGTGTTTGGATTTTCCTTGATTTTTTTACAGACCTCATAGCCTTTGATATCCGGCATCATTATATCCAGAATCAGCAGATGGGGGGCAAAATGAGTGACCTGCAGGCCGGCTTCAAATCCGTCTGAGGCGGAAATAACCTCGTAATCAAATTCATCTTCCTCCAACGCCTGCACAATGGTTTCCACAATAATGGGGTCATCGTCGACCACCAGAATTTTTCTTTTTTGACCATCTGTCTCCTGTGCCGGAATCGGAATGCCTTGCTTTTTCATGAAATATTCCAGATCCGACCGATTGATGCGTCGGTGGCCGCCGACGGTCTTGTAAGCCTTAATATGCCCGGACTCGATCCAGTTGATGATTGTTTTGGCAGACACATTGCAGAGTTGACTGGCCTTGTAAACCGTCAATACGTCTTCCATGTGCGAACTCCTTTCATTTATTTCATTTATTTTAGTATTTACATAAAATATAGATTTTATATTATGTTAAGCATTATTTTTTTATTTTTATAATATAAATTAAAATAATACGTTATGTTAATTTCAAATGATGTAATGGGTTATTTATAAATTATAGTTTTTATAGAATTTATAGACTTTTCTGACAATATCGGAAATTGCCTCATGGAGGAGGAGCTGTTACTGGTGCCCCCGATTGGTTGACAATTCAGTTTATATGGTGTGATGTTTTTCTTTTTCAGCGGGTTCTTGCAGAATGGGGAATTTAATCTCGAAAGTGGTTCCTGTGCCGACCTGGCTTTGGACCTGAACATCGCCGCCATGATCTTTTATAAAACCATAACAAACCGAAAGGCCGAGGCCCACACCCTTGACGCTGTCTTTGGTAGTGAAAAAACTGTCAAATATCTTACTGATATGCTCATCTTCAATGCCGACGCCGGTATCGGCTATTTTAATTTCAATATTCTCATCATCTGACGAGGTCGCCACACTCAGGGTGCCGCCTTTGGGCATGGCGTCCCTGGCGTTGGCGACCAGATTCAGAAAAACCTGCCGCAGTTGGTTTTTTGAGGCCCTGATTTTGGGAAGCGACGGCGCCAAATCGGTTTTAAGTTTGATGTCGTTTTCCTGCAACTGTTTTTGGTGCAGGAGCAGAATCTCATCGAGCACCGTATTGACATCGACCGGCTGCTTTTCCTCCTGATCGGGTTTGGAAAACGACAGCATTTTCCGCAACAGCTCGCTCAACCGAACGGTTTCAGACAATGCCATTTCCAGCACTTTGCGGCGTTTGCTTTCGGAGGAGATCTCGGTTTTGAGCAGCTCAAGGGTGTTCATGATGCCGTAAAGCGGGTTATTTAATTCATGGGCTATCTGGGAGGTCAGGCGTCCCATGGCGGCCAGTTTTTCCGATTGCAGCAGCTGCTCCTGGGTTTGGCGCAGCGCGCGCTCCATTTCGAGGCGTTCCTTCAGGTCGACAAATGAGCCCACCGTAGCGATTTCTTTGCCGCCGGCGTCGCAAATAATGGCGGCTGATAAATTACCTTCAACAACTTCTCCGTCCTGGCGCATAAACACCATTGGATAAGCGTTTAATCGCCCGACACCGCCGTGTTCCGAGCTCCTTAGCATCTGCATCACCTTGCGGGCCATCTCTTCGGGATAAATCTTCTGGATATTCATTTTTCCGATAACATCGGCTGCCCTGTAACCGATCGTTTCTTCGGCCGCACGGTTCCAGATCAGGATATTGCCTTTCATATCGGTTGCGGTAATCGCATTGGGTGAACTTTGGATGATTTCATTGATAAAATCATGGGCCTCTTTGAGCTGGCGCTCCATCAGCTTTCTCTGGGTAATATCGATATTGAGCCCTTCGTAACCGATCACATTCCCCGCCTGGTCATAACGAACATGGCCGGTTAGCAGGACCGGCACTGTGCTGCCGTCTTTACGCTTAAATTCGACCTCCCAATCAATGACCCGGCCGTCGCGTTCGATCATGTCTTTGAATTTTTGGCGTTCTTCCGACTTAACATAAAGATCCTTGGCGATATCGATGTTCAAAAATTCTTCTTTATTTTCATAGCCGAGTATGTCCAGGAGTGCACGGTTGGCGTTTATAAATTTGCCTTCCTTGCTGCTGATGAAAACGCCACAGGCCACATGTTCAAATAAATTTCTAAAATCCGCCTCAGAGGCCCGCAGCATTTCTTCGCGCTTTTTTCTTTCGGAAATATCCCGGTAAATGCTGAGCTTTAAAACGGTGCCATCTTCCGTCTCGAAGGGGATTTCGGTCAGACGATACGTTTTACCGACCAGAGGGACAAATACTTCGCGGGTAATCTTCAGGCCTTTAAAGACCTCATCGGACCGGCACCAAGGACATTTTTCATCCGTTTTGTTGATGACTTGATGGCATTTTTTACCGGTGCCGTCGCCAAATTGAGCAATCATGGCGCTGTTCATGTATTCAACCACCAGATTCTGGTTCATGACATAAATGCCGTCTTCAAACGCTTCCAAAATCGCCGTCGACAATCTTATGCTTTTATCCATGCGTTCGACCCTCAAAGAAATTTTATGCTTTCCATTTTACCATAAACGTTCAGATCCGGCTTGTCGAGATGAAATTGAACCGAACGATCGCCTTATCCGCATTACAATACATCAGGCGCTGTTCGGGCCACCCGGTTGGTTGACGTCAACCTTTTCATATCTATATTAAGCCTTTATCATTTTAAATGTTGAAAACAGGAGGTAGCGTAATGGAAAAAAGAATTGCCGATATTCTTGAAATCGCCATAAAGCGAGAAGAGGAGGCGTATGATTTTTATATGGACATCCATTCCAAGGTTACCGATGCGAGCGTTCAAAGCACGTTGGAATTCATGGCGAGTGAAGAAAAGAAGCACAAAGCCTTTTTAGTGAGCTATCGCGATGGGCATTTCGGCGATAAAGGCCTGCGAATGACCGATTTCGTTGACTACAAAATTGCCGAATATCTTGAAGAACCGGAGATTAGTGCGCAGTCAAAGCCTGAGGATATATATCTGGTGGCCTCCCATCGGGAAGCCAGATCCCATCAGTTTTACACCGAATTGGCCAACTTGCATGCCGAGGGCGAGCCCCGCGAAATGCTGCTGAAAATGGCTAACGAAGAATTGAAGCACAAGGAAAAAGCAGAGTATCTGTATTCCAACACGGCTTTTCCGCAGACGTCGGGCGGGTAGTTCAATGTGTCAGGTTTCGGGTGTCAGGTGTCAGGCCTTCGGTGTTCATTCTATCTATGGCCCATGCGGCGCAATTGCAAAAACGGTCTCATGTTTTCGTTACTTTTGAATTTCAGCTTTTTCCCACTAACACCTGAACACTGACACCTGAAAACTAAATTATGCCGCTTCGATGGGAATTGTGGTTACCGGCACGGGAGAATTTTTGACGACTTTTTCCGTCACACTGCCGAAGCGATAGTGGCCCTTCTCGCCATGGCTGGCCATCACCACCATATCGACTTTTTCCTTGTCGACCAGCTTTAAGATTTCCTGGGCCGGATCTCCGATAGCGATATGCTTAATGTACAGCGGACAGCCGTCCAGATACTTTTCACATACCTGTTCCAGCCTTTTGGTAGCTGATCTCTCGGCAAATTCCATTAATTTATTTACATGTGATTGATCAAAATCACCATACCAGCCATCATGGTGGGCAATATCCTCAATTACATACAGGACGTGGATCTCAGCCTGATATTTTTGGGTCAGTGAGGTCACATAAGGCAATGCCTTTTCGGAGCTGCTTGAAAAGTCTGTTGGCCAGAGAACTTTTGTTACTTCCATGTGCTTCCCTCCTTTTAATTGCAATCCGATCAGCGAAAAATTCAAATGACTATTTTATAATACGAATTTTATTCGGCTTGTAAACACTGAATTATGACGGCGCCCATTTTCTGCGATTGGCTGTTGCTGCCCGGAAACCATTGGCGATAACGCACTAAAGAATATCCAGTAGTTAGGATGGTGATCGTTTGAAATATAGCCGCTATCGCCAAAAAAAGCACCTGTCAAGTTCGGCATAGAAAAACCCGCGGAAGGCAGCTTCCGCGGGTTTTTGAGTATCAAATCAAAGTGGCCTATTTTTTGTCTTCTTCCTTGACCTCTTCAAAGTCAGCATCAACCACGTCTTCATCCGCTGCACCGGCGTCACCGGCTGCCTGTCCACCGGCTTCTGCGCCGGCTTGTTGTTCGCTCTGCGATGCCTGCTGGTACATGGCTTCAGCCAGCTTGTGGGAGGCTTTGGTGAGCTCGTCGCTGACCCGTTTTATTTCAGCAGTATCCTCACCTTCCATGGCCTTTCGCAGCTCGGCGATGGATGCTTCGACATTAGTTTTGGTTTCACTGTCGACTTTATCACCCAGCTCGTTGATTGATTTTTCAGTCGAATAAATCAATGCGTCGGCCGAGTTGCGGGCTTCAACCAATTCCCTTTTGCTTTTATCTTCTTCAGCATGCATCTCGGCATCTTTAACCAGTTTGTCAATCTCTTCCTGCGACAGACCGGAGGATGCCGTTATCTGGATCGACTGTTCTTTACCGGTGGCCTGGTCCTTGGCGGAAACATTAACGATACCGTTAGCATCAATGTCGAAAGTAACCTCGATCTGCGGGATACCCCTGGGAGCCGGCGGTATGCCCACCAGCTCAAAGCGGCCCAGTGTCTTATTATTGGCGGCCATTTCACGTTCTCCCTGCAAAACGTGAATTGAAACCGCCGGTTGATTGTCGGCCGCCGTTGAAAATATCTGACTCTTTTTGGTCGGGATGGTGGTATTTTTGTCGATCAGGCGGGTCATCACACCGCCAAGGGTTTCAATACCCAACGAAAGCGGCGTCACATCCAGCAGCAGAACATCTTTGACGTCACCCTTGAGAACACCACCCTGGATGGCAGCGCCGAGCGCAACCACTTCATCGGGGTTCACGCCCTTGTGCGGATCTTTGCCAAAGATTTTCTTCACACGCTCCTGAACAGCCGGCATGCGGGTCATGCCGCCGACCAAAATCACCTCGTTGATATCATTGGCAGACAGGCCGGAATCCTTCAGAGCCGTTCGGCATGGATTTTCCAGTTTTTCCAACAAATCGCTGACCAACGCTTCGAGTTTGGCACGGGTAAGTTTGATGTTTAGATGTTTGGGACCGCTGGCATCAGCGGTGATAAAAGGCAGGTTCACATCCGTTTCCATCGAGGTCGACAGTTCCATTTTCGCCTTTTCAGCGGCTTCTTTCAATCGCTGCAGAGCCATTTTGTCACCGCGAAGATCGATTCCCTGATCCTTTTTAAATTCATCCGCCAGGTAATCAATCAACCGCAAATCGAAATCTTCTCCACCCAAATGGGTATCACCGTTGGTGGCCTTAACCTCAAACACCCCTTCTCCGATTTCAAGGATTGAAATATCAAATGTGCCGCCGCCCAGATCAAATACGGCGATTTTTTCCTCACCCTTCTTGTCCAGCCCGTAGGCCAGCGATGCAGCAGTGGGCTCATTGATGATTCTCAACACGTTCAGGCCCGCTATTTTACCTGCGTCTTTGGTTGCCTGGCGCTGGCTATCATCAAAATAAGCCGGTACCGTAATAACAGCGTCGGTCACCTTCTCTCCCAGATATTCTTCAGCGGAATGCTTGATATCTGCCAAAACGAAAGAGGAGATCTCTGCCGGACTGTACTGTTTGCCCTTGATGCTAATGCGGGTATCACCATTTGACGCTTGTTCGATTTTGTAGGGCAGGATCTTGCTATCATTTTGGACTTCCGGTGAGGCATACTTGCGACCGATCAGACGTTTAACTCCGAAAACCGTGTTTTCCGGATTCGTGATGGCCTGCCGTTTTGCGATCTGGCCCACCAGGCGCTCGTCGCTTTCTGAAATGGCGACAATCGAAGGCGTTGTTCGGCCGCCTTCCGGATTGGTGATGACTTTGGCATCACCACCTTCCATAACTGCAACACAAGAGTTTGTGGTGCCGAGATCAATTCCGATAACCTTAGACATTTTCAATTACCTCCTTAGCGTTACAAATCTTTCCCGTTTTTAAGAAATATTGTTTGTTCAATTCTTATTCTTCATTGCTTTTCGGTACGGCAACCACCACCATGGCAGGCCTTAAAAGCCTGTCGTGAATCAGGTACCCTTTTTGAAATTCACTCAGAACGGTGTTTTCAG
>JASFGH010000172.1:0-7752 GCA_050123865.1 Desulfobacterales bacterium
TGCCGCCCGCACCACGCCCGATCAACCCGACCTGGTGATTCTGCAGGCCGACGAGCCCAGCCTCAAATGGGTTGGTTTTGTCAATGAATTTTACAGCCTTTGTGAAACGCTCAAGGTTGAATCCGTTATCACCATGGGCAGTATGTATGACCACGTCCTGCACACCGATCGCATCGTTTCGGCAATTGCATCCAACACGGCCCTGGCGTCGATCCTGCAAGAAAAAGGCGTAAATTCAATCACCTATCAGGGGCCCAGTGCCATTCATTCCATCATCCATTCGGAGGGAGCAAAAAGAAATTTTGCCTGCATGAGTTTGTGGTGCCACTGCCCGTATTATCTGCAAGGAACGACCCACTTTGGAATTTTAGCCCACCTGGGGAAATTGCTTGGCGCACTAGTTGGCTTTGAGCTCAGCACCGAAGACCTGGAAGCCAGCTGGGAAAAACTGCATGTGCAAATCGAGCAGCTGGTCCAAAACAATAAAGAGCTTCAGGCCGTCATCAAGCAAATTAGGAAAGCAAAGGTCAGAGGCACTGCCGCTGAAATGAAGGGTGCCCTAAAATCCGGTGATAAAATTATCAATATTCAAGATTTTTTACAGCCCAAATAGCCGGCAGCGGGGTGCGCGTTTCCTTCATCCCTTCTTCTAAACAACCATTTTCCTTAGACATCAGAAGCGACCATGGCGCCCGCGAAAGGCCGCAGACCTGGCGCGATGAGATGTGTAACGACCCCGTGTCAGGGAATAATGGCTCTGGTGGCTGTTTGTGCGGTAATGCTGGATATGGGTACTTCCTTTTGAGCGGTGCTTGTTGTGATGCCCGTATTTAGAGGAATGCCATTTGTGCTTGTTATACCCGTACGTGTAGGGATGCCGCCTGTATTTGTAAGGGTGCTTGCGATACAGGCTCAAGTCGTGGCGGTAGTAGCTTGACTGGGGAAATATGGGGCCTATACGGTAGTAGGGGTAATAATACCCGTAACTGCCCCAGCTGTCATTATCATTGGCTTCGGCTGCCGCTTCGGCATCCTGCAGGATCTGGTCGGCTTGCTCCAGTGCTGCTTCGACGCGGGCGCTGGCGGCCGCAATTCGCCGCTCGGCCTCCAGTTGCTGTTGCAACAAAAACGCTTCTCTTTCGGCCAGTTCCTGTCTGGCCAGTGCAAGCCTATCTTCTTCAAGGCGCCGTTCATGGGCCTCTTCATCATGCGAAACTTCAGGCGATTTGATTAACAGTTCGGCATGTTTCGGCGGCGTCTGGTTGGTAAAATGTCGCACGCCGTTTTCATCTGTCCAGGAATAAATATCCGCGTTGGCTGCTGGAATCATAAAACCGGCAAGTCCAAAGAATGCCAGTATTAAGGCTATTATATTAAGGCGATTCATGAATGCCTCCCTTCAGCCCATCTGGGCCTCGTCCGGCTGAATCGTTACCTGTTATCTATCAATTCTAACAAAATAACCATCAAATCCCTGCCTGCAAATCTAAACCGCTAGCCTTTGTTTATATCCTCAGACGCATCAGGCGTCAAGCCGGTCGACATTAATTTCTCCTATCCGGTTGACCGGTTGAGTCTGTAAACCGGTCCGAATAAATCAAAATGTGTTTCTTGCTGGGACGCTGGGAAGCTATAAAGCTGGGAAGCTGCATAGCTGCAAAGCTTCCAATCCTCCAGGTCTTCGAGCTTTCAAGCTTTATGGCTTCCAAGCCTGCCAGCTTTCAGGCCTCCCAGCCTTACAACTTCCCAGCCTTCCAGATTTTGGCTCATGGGTGGATAGCACATCAACCGGCAACGGGCTAACCCAATAGGATTTTAATTTGCTTCCTGAGAGGCTTCCACCGCTTGCACACCCCCCACCATCTCATCTGAGGAACCCTTGGCCCGCTTCTTGCCGCCGACAATCTCAGATGCAATTCTGCGGTGCAGCTGTTCCTGGCGGACGGAAAACAGTCGCCGATTGAGTTTGCGTGCCTGCCGAGCCTCTTCAAGAAAATAGGCCAGCACATCCAGGTCGGCCGAGATGTCGCGACCGGATTTTCGGGCGGTTTCAACTTTGGCCAGCATCGCGATGATTCCATAAAGATACAGGCTCAGGGTGGTAATGCGACGCAGAAAAAATTGCTTTTGCGATATGGAACGCCCATAGATTAAAAAGCCTGCCAGTATCATCAGGCGAATCCGGCGTGCGCTGGACCTGGCCAAACGGGAAGCGCGCTTCATGTTTGGGTCATTAAACGCCAGAGGCCAATTGCTGCGGCGAAACGTCGCCTTGACCAGCGTCATCAATTGAGACAGCTTGCTGGAAGCCTGCGCCTGAATGTGCTTGCCTAACGTTCGCAAGGCAAACATGGCCGGGTACATCGAATGAATTTCAGTCGTTCCCTCGAAAATTGTGGTCACCCGAAAATCGCGCATGCGTTTTTCGTAGGGTTGGGTGGTCAGATAACCGGAGCCACCGGCAACCTGCAGGGCATCATAAATGGCATCCCAGGCCCGGGTGGTGCCAAACAGTTTGCAATGCGAGCTTTCAAGTGCCACCAGAGCGGTGGGGTTTGTTTCAAGCATTCCAGCGGTGAAGGCGGTCATCGCCGAGGCTGCATAACCATGGACTTTGGCTTTAACCATTTTTTCCTGAATCAGCTCAAACTCATTGATCGGAACGCCAAACTGTATTCGACTCGCGGAGCGCTCGGCCATATCCGCCAGCGACTGTTTCATCATGCCGGCGGATGCCGCTCCCAGCGCCATACGCCCGTAGTTCAGGATGACCATGGCAATTTTAAAGCCGTCACCGGGTCGTGCCAGCAAATTTTCACGGGGGACTTTGACATTTTTAAACTGGATGGCAGCCGTGGAACTGGCCTTCAGCCCCATTTTGGGCATATCCTTGCCGATTTTGACACCATCCCAGGCGGTTTCAACGATAAAAGCGCCCATGAATCCGGGCCGGGCCGGATCCATCTGTGCAAATACTGTTAACCCGCCGGCATAATTGGCATTGGTAATGTAAGCCTTGGTACCGTTGAGGATAAAATGCCGGCCATCTTCAGATTCGGTGGCAGAGGTTTTGATGTTTTGGGCATCTGATCCCGTTTGGGGCTCAGTCAAAGCATATGAAAAAATCATGTCCCCGGTGGCAGCCGGAGCCAGATATTTGCGTTTCTGCTCTTCGTTGCCGAAGAGCACAATTCCTTTGATGCCGATCGAAAGATGTGCCAGGGCAAGTATTCCCAGGGACATATTTTGGCTTGCCAGTGTTTCGACGACGTGCAGATACTGGTTCAGGCTCAGGCCAACCCCACCGTATTTATGCGGAATCGTGAGGCCGAAAAAATCATTGCGTCCGAGTTTTTCCATTAAGTCGGCCGGCACCATTCCTTGCTCTTCCAGAAGAGACGGCGGGTATTTAGAATTCGCCTCAAGAAATTTGCGAATAATGCCCCGGGTGGTTTCAGTAGACTCGAAATCTTTGAAATGATTAAACGGTTCGAGGTCCAGGCGGCCAAAGTACGTATTGATCAGGAAATTTTCATATTCCATCTGCGACTCCTTGTATCCGGATGACAGCGGCGACGGTCGGTTCAACAGGGCCGATTTGATTGAAGCCTTGATCGGTCATATAATATACAGTAAGCATTACAGATTAAGGGTCAATTGAAGCTGCCAGATGGTTTGGCACCATACGATGCCCCTACTGACGAGCAGAAGGGATGCGGCTTACGCCAGCCAGACACCGGATAATGAATAATAATCTAAGGTTGACGCGATCTCGATGAAGATGAATTCACGAAGGGAAATAGCCAGATGGCAAAAAACATAGACAATCTGGAAGTAAAACATTTCGCTGCGCCGTCCGGCCAGAACCAATATCTATTGATCAGTGACTGCGAGGCGGCCAGCATTGATATGGGTGCGGCGATCGATGACGTGGCCCGGCTAATAGCAGACAGAGGACTGACCTTGAAGTACGTGCTGGTCACACATGCCCATCCGCCGCGCGTACAGGCACTGCCACAGCTCAAAGAAAAGTTCGGGGCAACCTTTTGCCTGCACGAATATGAGTACCAGCATCTCAAAGAAACAGACGTCGACATCGAGCCGGACCGGATCCTGAATGATAAGGATACCCTCAAGCTCGGAAGGATTAAAATCCGGATTTTGCTGACGGCCGGCCATACCAAGGGCTCTGTCTGCTACTGGATCAAAGAGGCCGATGCCCTGTTTAGCGGCAGTACCCTGCTAAAAAAGGGCTACGGTCACATCTGGGGGCCCAGCAGCATGTCGCTGATGCATTTCAGTCTCAAGCGCCTTGGCTCCACCATCCCGGCCAAAACCATGATTTATACCGGCAGCGGTGAGTTGACCAAAATGGCAAACGAGAGCTGGATACATTGTATGCGCTCGGCCTGAGGGCTGCAAAACGGGCGCTTCGCCTGCCGATAAAACCAAACCCATCCACGGGTGGCCTGACATAAATGGGTGAGCAGAGATTATGACAGATAAAAAGCACCATAAGCGCGAGCGGAATCATCCCGGCAAAGCATTTACCAGAGAAATGGCCAGAGCCAGATATGAGCATCTGCGGGATGACAAGTTCAAAGAACCCGATGACCAGTTTGAGGATCCGGTAGAAATTAAAATACGGCAGGCCATGTCCGAGGGCGCCTTCGATAACTTGAAAGGTAAAGGTAAGCCGCTGAATTTAGATAAATATCAGAAAATACCGGAACACCTGCGGACCGCTTATCATGTCATTCGAAACGCGGGCTACATACCGGAGGAGGTCAGGCTAAAAAAGGAGATGGAGACTCTCAAAGCCAGAGTCAAGCAGTGTCAGTCAAAACCGGAAAAAGACAGGCTCATGAAAGAACTGGCCGATGTATCCCAACAATACTATTTTTACATGGAATATAACAAACAGCTGAAATAAGACCGCCTTTAGCGCATCGTGCTCAGATTCAATCCCGCGGGGCGCCTGACCATTTTACCAGGGGCGCCCCGACCACACCTGGTGCCCTTCCAATCATACGGATTTAATCGCTTCTAACCTGCGATATGATTTTCCATGCTTCTTCAGCGGTTTCAACATACTGAAAAAGATCTAAATCCTTGGAAGAAATGGTGCCTTCTTCAACCAGGGCATTGAAATTAATGACCCGCTCCCAGAATTTTTGGCCAAACAAAACAATCGGAATGGGCTTGACTTTTTTGGTTTGAATCAAGGTCATGGTTTCAAAAAATTCATCTAGGGTGCCAAATCCACCCGGGAAAACCGCCAGGGCCCGGGCCCGCATCAGCAGATGCATTTTGCGGATCGCAAAATAATGAAATTGAAAAGCCAATTCAGGCGTAATATACGAATTGGGCGTCTGTTCGTAGGGCAGCACGATGTTCATGCCGATGCTGGGGATGCCGGCTTCATGCGCTCCGCGGTTGGCGGCCTCCATGATGCCCGGCCCCCCACCGGTGATCACCACCATTTTGTCTTTACCGGTGTTACTGGAAATAAGGGCGCCCAGCTTGCGGGCTTCATCATAATACTTGCTGTTGGCCAGGGCTCGCCGCGCCATATCCACCTTTTGTTTGAGGGTATTATCTTTTTTATTTTCGCGGTACTCGGCTTCTGCTGAAATCAGACGGGCTTCGGCAGTTGCCGGATCCGGAATGCGCGCACTGCCAAAGATAACCACCGTTGATTTAATATGGTTTTCCTGTAAAATCAGCTCAGGCTTGAGCAGCTCCAGCTGTAAGCGCACGGGGCGCAGCTCATCCCGCAGAATAAAGTCTTCATCCTGATATGCTAGTTTGTAAGAAGCGGAACGACATTGCGGTGTGTCCGCATGCAGACGGGCTGATTCCACAGCATCCTGGGCGGAAATAAAAAATCGGGGCTTGGGTTTGGTTTTTTTAGGTGGCATCGATTAGACTCCTTATTCGTAAATTGAGCTTGCAACCTTTGAATTCAAGCAATTGCCTATGCTATAACCACAGAGCACGCAGAGTCCACAGAGAAAAAATCATTTAAGAAACCCCATTGTTTACAATTTATTCAAATTCCAACTCTGTGTTCTCTGTGATCCCACGCCCGCCATGCGAGCAAGGCGAGGCGGGCGGGTCTATGGTATAAAAGAAAGCCAAAAATACAGGCCAGCCCGGTGTTTAATATAGGATCTTAAGAAAAGCAACCCTGCAAACCGAGGATAACAAAAAGCCGACAATCGCTAATTGAGACAAATATGACGATCGTTGAAAGGTTCAGGCCGGTTTTGCGACTACCCCTTTGGTATCCCGGACAGGTAGGGCACAGAAAACGTTCGTTTCAGAGTCAACAGGTGATGGCAGAAGAGGAGATATCCACGTAAAATGTTTCAACTGGGCGACATAATTGATCTGGCCATTGAATTTGAAAATGACAAGGTCCTCTTTTGTAAAATGCTCCGGCCGTTCATTGTCGATGATGAAACGCTTGATTTTTTGTAAAAATTATCGCTGAAGAAACGCATCACATTCAGGAGTTGCATAAATTGGTGCATCGTGATGTTGCCGAGGGAAGGATGAGTTCTGAAAACGAATTACGATAAAACAGAAAACATGTGCCTCACGCAAAGCCGCAAAGTCGCAAAGAAATATATAAATTCTAAACAAGTTTAAAAATGTTGGTGTTGGTTAACGGGCAACGGGCTCAACTGGCAAAACGAAAAATGCCGCTTACGTAAAGCGGCATTTTTAGCCGATGGTATCCAGGAGCGAACCCAGCATTTCATCCTGGGTCTCGATGGTCTTTAAGTTTGCCTGATAGGCGCGCTTGGTGACCATCAAATCCGGAATCTCTTCATTCAGGTTAACATTGGAGGTCTCTTTTTCAACCTTTTTGCCATCTTCGATGCCATCATAACGCAGACCCGGGCTATCATCCTTTTTAATTTCCACCCGTACGCCGCCATTGTAATCTTCATGCATGACGGCTCGGTTGCGCTTAAATCCATCCGTATTGACGTTGGCAATGTTGTCGGCCGTAACGCCCAGTTTTGTGACAAAAGCTCTTAGAGCGGATATGGTGCCGTTTAATGCTGAAATCATTTGCCCCCCGGAATCGTTATAATCGGTTCGCCTTCTGCAAAAAAATTAAAACTTCTCAAAATGCCGTTATTCCAACCGGAACATACTCCATCATGTATAGTTGTGAGAGCCCGAATAAGAAGATGCACGTACATCTGAGAAGTTTTAAATCAATTTTGATTTTTTAATTTGAAATACAATTTCTGTGCCAAATTTCAGAATCAATTAATATATAATAATATTATACAGTTATAAAACAACCCGCGCTCATAAAAAGTGAAGAAATGACAATTATCGTCAAATATTTTGCCCTAAAACGTCAACCGGTATGTTAAGCCTAACTGCAAGGGCATAGTCCGCCAAATGACACGGGATTGAGGCAGAAATTGCCGGGCGCAGGCTTTTAGAGGACATTGGGGGCACAGATGTAAAAAGAGCTGAAATAACCCGTTGCGGTGGGTCCGGGTCGAATGCTGGGATCGGAAAGCAGGAGCGCTTAAGCGGCGTTTAACAATACGGCTATCTAAAAACAAACGGCGGGGCGTCATCATCCATGGTGACCTGTTTTTTTGTGCGGTTGGGTGGTTTGAGATCCTTTTTTGGGCGGGGTCGGCCACGGCCGGCGAAGAGGCCGGTTACGATGTAGACACTAATGCGATATACCAGCCGCCATAGCTGTAAAAGCAGGTA
>JASFGH010000173.1:0-7707 GCA_050123865.1 Desulfobacterales bacterium
AAATACAATTTTGATATTTTACTTAATTCTTGAAGCTTCATCAAATACATCAAATTAACATTTTTGTTAATTTTGTATAATTTACATTTACAAATGTCAATGAAAAAATTTCCCGCCTTTTTTATTGATACTCGTCTTAATTCTGAATATACAGTTTGAAGTCGCTTTATTACTAAATCAGAAAATACGAATTCATATCGGGGTGTAAACAATGAAGGAATTCAATGCAGACCAGATTACATCTTTATCCACTTTGGTGGATTCAGAACGGTTTTCAACCGGCCAATCCAATCGTGAGCTGCATCTGCATCGGCAAGCGCAAGTTCATGCAACTCGAGCATGGCGACAGCTATCAGCTGATGCGCCAGATCAAGGACCTGATCGATCCCAAAGGGCTGCTCAATCCGGGTAAAATATTTATCGAACCTTAAACGGCTGGGTGAAAATTTACTCAGTCTATGACCCTAACATAAGTGACAATATGGAACAGGCTCAAGGCCCAAGGCACAGGGCGCACGGACCTCAAATTATAACTGTTTTAACCATTTACCGTGTGCCATGCGCCGTGCGCCTGACGCTTAAAGCCACTGTGTAAGGTTACGCTCACCAATGGATAATATTTCGAAAACAATCAACGGAGGTATTTTATGAAAATCGGATTCATTGGACTGGGAACCATGGGTGTGGGCATGTCGCTCAATCTTCTTAACTCCGGCCATGAGGTCAGCGTCCACAACCGCACCCGTGAAAAGGAAGAAGCCCTTGCTAAAGAAGGCGCCCGGCGGGCTGAATCACCCCGCGCCGCCGCCGAAGGGGCCGAGATTATCGTAACAATGGTCAGCGATACACCCGATGTTGAAGAAGTGATTCTGGGCGCTGACGGGGTCATCCATGGCGCACCGCAGGGTGCGATTGTGATCGACATGTCCACGATCAGCCCGGCGGCCACGCGCAAAATGGCGGAGGCGCTGGGACAAAAAGGCATTAAAATGCTGGATGCGCCGGTTTCCGGGGGGCCGGAAGGGGCCAACAACGGAACCCTGGCCATCATGGTGGGCGGAGAGCCAGCCGATTTCGATAAAGCCTTGCCGATCCTGGACATAATGGGCAAGACTGTCACCCATGTAGGACCCATCGGCGCCGGGCAGACCACCAAGGCCATTAATCAGATTATCATTTCCGGGACCTATCTTAGCGTGGCAGAAGGATTAACGCTGGGCATGAAAGCCGGTCTGGATATGGAAAAAGTGATCGCAGCCATCAGCGGCGGTGCCGCCAGTTCTTGGGTTTTGCACAATCGCGGCATCAATGTGGTCAACAATGATTACCCGCTGGGTTTCCGCGTCAAGCTGCACCACAAAGATCTGGGAATCGCACTGCAAACAGCGCGGGAATTGGAAGTAACGCTTCCGGCCACCGCCCTGGTCGAACAAATCGAAAATGGTCTTATTGCCAGCGGCTACGGGGACGACGATGTATCTGCTATCGGTCGTGCAATTCGAAAACAATCCGGACTAGACTAGAACCTATCTCAAAAATGCATCTAACGCCCAATAGCTTTGTTGTGAGCCTCCTTAAAATGCTCACATACTGCAAGTATGCTGCGCTTTTGCGGCGGCTCACGCCTCGATCTTGGACGTAATCTACTATTTTTGAGATAGGTTCTAATATTTATTGGTAATCCGTTATCAGTTAATTGTATTTGAAAAGGCTGTTATTCGAACTTATGATTAAAATTCGACAAAATTTTTTCGATATCTCGTAATGAAAAGATCCTATGGGAGAAGCAATGATTCCTGAAATAAAAAAAATTCTGTACACTACCGATCTTTCAGAAAACGCGCGTTTTGCCTTCAGCTATGCCGCCAGTCTGGCCAACCGCTATGATGCTGGCATCACCATCTTGCATGTTTTAGAAGATATATCCCCCACCACCGACAACCTGGTAGTCGGCATCCTTGGCCAGGAAAAATGGGATGAGCTCCGGGGCAAAAATGAAAAAGAGGTTCTGTCCACCCTCAAATCAAGACTGACGACGTTCTGCGAAGATGTCCAGGCAGAGCTGCCATCGTGTCCGTTTATCACGGACAACATCAAGGTTACCATCGGCAAGCCCGTGGATGAAATTTTGCAGGAAGTTGAAAATAATAACTACGATATGGTTGTAATGGGTGCCCACGGGTATGGTGCTCTGGCGGATGCCGTCATGGGTAGCGTCTCGCGGCGGGTGGTCAGGCGCTGTAAAAAGCCGGTGTTGGTGGTCCGCCTTCCCGAAGATTAGAAATGGTTTAAAAACACCATCTTTTGCCTGATGGCTGTGTTACGATTCGATTCAAAATGCTCGCGTACTACCGTGTACGCTCCGCTTTTAAATCGAATCAAGCCTTGCCCTCAAGCAAAACCCGACCTTTTTAAACCATTTCAACTTTCATTTATATTATTTATGGTAATACAATCATTTAGCTTTGCGTCTAATTTCCAAGGCTTTTAAATTCTTGCGCATGATTTTGCCGGTGGCCGTCATCGGCAGCGCGTCGACAAACTCGATTTCGCGCGAATATTCATGGGCGGCCAATCGAACCTTAACAAATTCTTTAATGTCGGCGGCGACATCATCACCGGCTGTAACATCGGATTTGAGGACGATAAAAGCCTTGACAATTTCAGTCCGCACTTCATCCGGGCTGCCGACAACCGCCACCATGCCCACATCCGGGTGCTTCATAATGCAATCTTCAATCTCGGCCGGCCCGATACGATAACCGGCACTGGTGATCACATCATCCTTGCGACCCACAAACCAAAAATACCCCGCTTCGTCCTGTTTGGCCAGATCGCCCGTCAGGCACCAATCGCCCACATATTTATCAGCGGTGGCCTGCGGATTTTTCCAATATTCTAAAAACATGACCGGGTCGGGCCGCTGAACGGCCACTTCGCCGACCGTGCCCGCCGGCACCGGTCGGCCGGAGCTATCCACCACCGCCAGGGTGTGCCCCGGAACGGCCCTGCCCATCGATCCGGGCAGGTTCTTCATGATAGCCGCGCAATTGCCCACGATCAGATTGGCCTCTGTTTGGCCGTAAAATTCATTGATGGTCAGATCGAAAACCTCCCGGCCCCATTCCAGCAGCTCTTCTCCCAGCGTTTCACCGCCGCTGCCGATGCTCCGCATATTAAAGGCGTACCGGCTGCGAGGATTTTTTACCTGGCGCATCAACTTCAGCGCCGTCGGGGGCATGAAGGCGTTGCGGATGCTATATTTGGCAATCAGATGAAAGGCTTCTTCGGGATCAAACTTTTTGGCACGGTGCGCCAGCACAGGAATGCCATGGTGCCAGCTGGGAAAGAGCACATCGATCAGCCCGCCGATCCAGGCCCAATCCGCCGGCGTCCAAAAGAAATCATTTTCTTGCGAGAAAAAATTATGGGGAAACTCCACCCCCGGCAAATGACCCAACAGCACCCGGTGTGCATGCAGGGCGCCCTATGGCGGGCCGGTGGTGCCCGAGGTATAAATAATGAGGGCCGGATCATCGGCCCGGGTTTTAAGCGGGCTGAAATCCGCAGATCCTTTCTCAATCAGCTCGTCGAAATCCAGCACCTGATCGGGTTTTTCACCGCGGGTGGCAATTACCACCTTTAGATCCGGCAGGTTGTCCCGTATTTCCATAATCTTGGGCAAATTGTCGCTGTCGGTGACGATGCCTTTAGCCGCACTGTTGGTCAGACGATATTCTAACGCATCCGTGCCGAAGAGGGTGAACATGGGTATGGCGATGGCGCCGATTTTGTAGGCAGCAATGTGGCTGATAGCTGTTTGCGGGCACTGGGGCAGCAGGATGCCGAAGCGATCACCCTGCCCGATGCCGCTGGCAACTAAACCGTTGGACAGGCGGTTGGACAGGCGCCTTAAATCGGCAAATGTATATTTTTCAACCTGGCCATCTTCATTTTCATATACCAGGGTCAACCGGTCGGGTTGCGAGGCCCAGCGGTCGCAGGTATCCACGCCGATATTATAATACTCTGGAATTTCCCAGCGAAAGTGGGTAGCGACTTCTTCGTAAGTGTTGCCGGCTTTAGCATACCCCTATCTCCTGTGCATCGATAGATGCTGCCCCTAACATCAATACAGTTGCCATAACAGATGCAACCGAGTCATTCATTGACTTCTGGCTGCTTTTATTTCGGCCTCGGGTCGCCAGTTGTCAGGTGCTTTTAGCTCCAGTAGATCATGATAGATCGGAAAGGGATATTTAGGATCGTCGGCCACCTGTCCGAAGTAGGTCGAACAGCTCAACTGATTGTCCACCTTGCGGAAAAAAAGCTTTCCGCGCGTGGTGTCAATGGTCATTCCTTTCATGGCATTTTTGACCTTTTCGACATCGATGCTGCCGGCTTTTTCAACACCCTGTTTAAGGGCATAAACGCCATCATAGGCCATTGCAGCCCAGTCGCTGGGATAGGTGTCATACTTGGACTTATAAGTATCCACCAATTTGGCCATCATCGGCACATCCAGGTGGGCAAAAAAGGGCGCCCGGGTCCTACCGTACTGCCCCCTGCGGATGCTTCTGGCTTGTGACATCAATTCGGTAATGCTGATGAGCCCACCCGGATATTCAACTCGTTTGAATAATCGATAGTCCCTGGCATCCCTCATCCAGAAGGCATTGTCGGTTCCGGCAATGGAGCCGAGAACAAAATCGGGCTTTTGGGCCAGAATATCGACGATAAACGAATTAAAGCGCGACTGACCTAATCTCGGCCAGTAGGTGCTCACCAGTTCTAAGTCCGGTGCGATCTGTCTTAAAAGATCGACCTGCACTTCCTGGCTGGAACGGCCCCAGGCATAGTCGGAGGCAATGGTCGCATATTTTGTCCAGTTATTTTTCCGGGCCAGATTGGCAACTCCGACAACAACCGCCTTGGACATCATATAGGTGTTGGGCACAACCGAATAGGTATAGGGACTGGGATCAATCTTAGTGATATTTTCAGAGTTACTGATCGTTGCAATGTGCAATACTCTGTTTTTACGGCATATGGGTTTGATGGCCAGGGCCGTCGCACTGGAATAGGTGGCGATAATCGTTCGAACCTTATCGTTTTGAATCAGATTTTCGACCACCTGTCTGGCGACTTCCGGTTTGGTCTGGGTATCTCTAATAAAAAGTCTAATCCGATGCTCTCCCAGTAAGCCACCCAAAGCATTGATCTCATTGACAGCGATTTCGATGCCTTGCACCGCCTCCTTTGAGTAGGGGGCTCCGGTCCCGGAAAGGCCCAAAGCAACGCCGAGATGGAAAGCTTCACCAGCAAAAGCGCTGTTGCAGAATGCAACACCGGATAAAATGATCGATAAAATGACAGAAATTGCAACGAAAGACTTAGTTTTCATGAGGCGCCTCCTCATCAAGGTCACGATGTGAGCGGTGTTCCCCTAAATAACGGCCGGGGACCTCTGGTCTCCATGGCGTGACAGGACGCCGTTTTGGGGTTAGCCGTAAGCCAGGGCCGGCAGCCATATAACCAGCTGCGGCCAGATCGCGATGATAACCAGTCCGATCAGCTGCAGGATGATAAACGGCACCACGCCTTTATAAATATCCACCAGTTCCACTTCAGGCGGCGCAACACCTTTGAGATAGAATAGGGCAAATCCAACAGGAGGCGTTAAAAATGAGGTTTGTAAACTTACGGCAATCAGAACCACAAACCAGACCAGCTCCGGGTTATCGACGACGCCGTGTCCCTCGATCTCAAATCCCAGACCGGAGACAACCGGCGCGATCAAGGGTAAGACGATCAGGGTGATTTCGATCCAGTCCAGAAAAAAACCGAGCAAAAAGACGGCTCCCAGAATGATGGCCATGATGCCATAGGGCCCCAGCGGGATTCCGGTTAAAATTCTTTCGATGAATTCATCACCGCCGAGACTGCGCAGCACCAGGGCAAAACAGGTGGCCCCCAGAAAGATAGCAAAAATATAGGCCGTGGTGTTAAAGCAGGCCTTCATGACTTCAACGATGACCTTGAAATTAAGCTTTTTGTTAATGGCCGCTAAAATGGTGGCGCCCAGGGCCCCGACCCCGCTGGCTTCGGTGGGAGTCGTAATGCCGGCAAATATGGAGCCCAGCACAGCAACGATCAGGGCCGCCGGAGGTAAAATACTTTTGAGAACATCCCAGAGCATACGCCAGGCGAGCGGCTCACGATCGGGATCAAGGGGCGCTGCTTTGGGTCTTAAGAGACTAAAGATCAGAATATAGGTAATATACAACGATCCCAAAATGATGCCGGGAACCACAGCGCCCATAAATAAATCGCCCACACTCATACCGAGCTGATCGGCCATGATGACCAGCATAATACTGGGCGGGATTAGAATACCCAGGGTGCCGGAGCCGGCAATGGTCCCCAGGGCCAGGGTTTTGGAATACCCCTGCTTCATCATGGCCGGCAGGGACAGCAGCCCTAATAGCACCACCGAGGCGCCGATGATGCCGGTTGAGGCCGCCAGGATGATGCCGATGGTGGTCACCGTAACGGCCAGCCCGCCGCGCACCTTGCCGAACAGGCTCTGCATGGACTTCATCATGCTTTCGGCAATACCCGAGCGATCGAGCATCAGGCCCATGAAAATGAACATGGGCAGGGCCACCAGGACCCAGTTGTCCATGAATTTATAAATCCGATTAACCACCATCCCCAGGGTCAGGTAGTCTAGACCGGTCAGGGTGCCGAACCACTGATCGGCACACCAGCCCACCAGGGTAAATATCATGGCCACGCCCCCCAGCACCCAGGCAACCGGAAAGCCGGTGAACAGGAGGCCGACAAAGGTCAGGAACATGGCGATTACAAGATAATCGTTGAATTCCATGATTTAGGTTCTCCTCAGAGACAGAAAGGTACGAACGGCACGCGAAACGGTGGCCACCCCCAGCAGGGCAAATGTAATTGGAATCACGCTTTTTATTGCCCAGCGCCAGGGAAGACCCATGGGGGCATCGGAACGTTCGTTGACCCGCCAGGATTCATGGACAAAGTCCAGGCTCTGATGAAAGATGATAATGATAAACGGCAACAACAAAACGATGGTGCCAAACAGGTCCCAGCGGTATTTCCATTTTTGGGAAAGACGGGCATGGATGATATCCACACGAATATGCGAATCCATCATCTGGGCATAAGAGGCCCCAAACATGATCCCCAGGGCATACAGATGCCACTGCAATTCTTCCAGGACAACCAGGCCGCGGCCGAATCCATAGCGCAAAACGACCTGCAAAATGATTACGAGAATCAGGATGCCATTGGTCCACATAACCACATGTCCAATGGAGCGGATGACCGCATCCAGGGCGTCGCAAAACTTGTTGGGAACCTGTTTCTGGTTGACTTCAGCGTTCATGGTGATCTCCTTGAAGTATAGGGACTTTGGTAAATCATCCTGCCCCTTCAATCATTGACCGGAGGTTTGGCATGAGCGGCGCGGTAATCGATACACGCGAACGTATCCGCGCCGCCCCGAAAAGATTCTTGAAGCAACCGGACTACTTGACCGGTTTGGGCCTCGGCAGAAACCCGTATGACTGCCAGAAGCTGTAATTGGTGCGAAATGCGCTGAGATCATCCCAGGCTTCCTTAAACATCGGAGATTGAGCGGACAATTCGACCGCGACTTCCTGCCAGACCTTT
>JASFGH010000174.1:0-7703 GCA_050123865.1 Desulfobacterales bacterium
GGGTGTGTTTGTTTAAAGGCTGTATCCCTTCTAAAACGTTTCTTTTTTTGTCCGAATTGATTTATGACGCCCAGCGCGCCGAAAGCATGGGCATCACCTTTGGCAAGCCTCAAATCGATCTAAAGGCCCTGCGGGAATGGAAGGCTAACGTCATTGATACGATGGCCAACGGTCTGGTCAGTTTAAGCAACCGGCGTGGCGTTCAGTTGCTGCAGGGACGGGCGCAGTTTGAAAGTTCCGATACGGCGCGATTGTACGATTGCGAGGTCAGCCACATGAAATTCCGTCATGCCATTATTGCTACCGGTTCGCGACCCATTGCCTTTCCGGGAACAGAATTTAAGCCCGGCGGACGCATCATGAGCTCAACCGGTGCCTTGGCGCTGGCGAACGTCCCTCAGAACCTGCTCATCATCGGCGGCGGTTATGTCGGCTTGGAGCTGGGCACGGTTTATGCGGCCCTGGGCAGCCGGGTAAGCCTGGTTGAGCTCGAAGATCGCCTGCTTGCCGGTGTCGACTCCGATCTGGTTGAGCCCTTGCATCGCCGCCTGACCACCATTTTTGATTCGATTCATTTACAAACCAAAGTGGCTTGCATGCAGGAAACCGATGATGGCGTTGCGGTCGTCCTGGAGGGTGACCTCGAAAAATCAGAGCAGACCTTTGATCAAGTACTAGTGGCCATCGGCCGCAAGGCCGCTTCCGCCGATATCGGTCTGGAAAATACGCAAGTTGAACTGGATGAAAGAGGCTTTATCAAGGTGGATGACCGGCTGCGCACCACCGATGAACGTATTTTTGCCGTCGGGGACGTGGCCGGCGGCCTGATGCTGGCCCATAAGGCCACCCGTGAGGGCAAGGTGGCAGCCGAGGTGATTGCCGGAGAACCATCCGCCTTCGACGTACGGGCCATACCGGCCGTCGTTTACACCGATCCCCAGATCGCTTGGTGCGGCCTGACCGAGGAAGAGGCCCGCAATAAGAATATTCCGATAAAGGTCCAGCGATTTCCCTGGAAATTTTCCGGCCGCGCCACGACCATGGGCGCACCCGAAGGCCTGACCAAAATCATTGTTGATCCGGATAGTGGCCGGATCATAGGCGTTGGGATATGTGGCCGCGATACAGAGGGACTGATTTCCGAGGGTGTTCTGGCCATTGAAATGGGCGCCCTGGCCGAGGACATGGCTTTGAGCATTCATCCGCATCCGACCCTTTCAGAAACCGAGGGCGAAGCCGCCGAGCTTTATCTGGGCAGCGCTACACACATCCTGTCAGTAAAAATAAAGGCTTAGTTTCGTTCAAATACAGGACTATTTCCGCTTGACATGATCAAGCAGGTGACGTACATTATAATATATTAGCATATACTAATATACTGTTATGGACAACGTCGAAAAGCTGGTTGAGATATTTAAGGCCCTGTCGGATCCGACGCGCTTGAGATTGGTTAAGCTGCTAAGCGAATGCCGGCCGGGTGTATGCAAGGGCGGACCTTTATGCGTCAACGCGCTGGCACATCAGCTCGGGGTTACCCAATCGGCCGTTTCACAGCATCTGCGCATCTTAAGACAGGCAGGACTGGTTCGCGGTGCCCGACGTGGAACGTTTATGCACTATTCGCTTGACCCTGACGGCCTGGATAAATACCGACATGCATTGCGTGATACGCTGGGCGAAGACTTTTTGGGTGACTAATGCCATTTTTTTTACCCTGAAATATTAGTATATGCGAATATTTTAAAATTTTATCTGAAAGGAGGTGATACTATGTGTTGTCATGCGACGCGTCATCATGGATTTCAGAGATGGGGCCCGCAATTTGTCTGTGATTGTGGATGCGACGAGCCCCCGTATGCGCGACCCCGATTTATGACCAAAAAACAAAGGATTGAAGCATTAGAAAACCATCTGGCGGATCTGCAGGAGGAAACCAAGGCCGTTAAAGAACACATTGCTCAAATCAAAAAAGAAAAGTAATCCACGATTTAAACCAGAGAGGAGCAGTCGCTCCTCTTTCCGCGCATTAATTATTGAAATTTGATCAAAATATGTTACCTTTTCTGCAAATCATTATTATTTACCATCATTTATGGGGGAAGGGGTTGATGAATCCCATTCACAAATCTCTCACCATTTCCTCCTTGGCGCATTCTATCTTTTTATCATGGTTAAGCGTTCCTTTGGTCGGCACTCAGTGAAAAGTTGTTTTTCGGCTTCTGCTCAATGTATTTGCTTTCCAACATTAGCGATATCCAACCGTATCTGGGATGACGCGAAGTTGATTTAGTAAACGGATGCTTATCGAAATATTTTAGGTTTTGAAGTCTTAATCCATACGGGTATATTATCATGCAACTACTAAAAACGAGGCGTTTAGGTGATAAGATTTTTGGTTACACCATGCTTTTTTATTTAGTGGTGATCTGCGGCGTCACATTCTGGTTGGTTACCGAAAATTACCGCGCCGCCAGACAGGGCGTGTTGCGTGAGCTCGAAATATACGAACGCACCTTCAGTCAACCGTTGGCAGATAATGTCCGGTCCAAGGAAATGAACCAGATTTCAACTTTGATGCAGGGTATCGTGCAAATCCCGCAAATCGCCGGTGTTCGCGTTATCGATCCCAACACCGGCCAGATCGTGGCCCGCAGGGGCTGGGTGCCTGATCCCAGGGATGGTGTGCTGAGAAATTACCAGCAGGACGGGTCTATTGCAGATGTTCCGGAAGATAAGAAAGTAAGCGATAGTTTTGATTTTCGTTTTCGGCTGGTCCATCAAACGGGAGATAAAAAAGAAGTGGTGGGAGAGGTCACCTTCTTTTCCGATACCAGCCTCATCTTTGAACGGATAAAATACCGGGTACTGCTGATAATCGCCGGAGCCGCCGCCCAGGTTGTTTTCTTGTGGATTTTCTTTTCCTGGATCAGCCGGCGCTTTCTCTCGCGACCACTGCTGAGTTTGACACAAACGGTTGAATCCTTTGATCTCAATAAACCGGAAGCACCCCCGGAGGCGTTGCTCATAAAAGGCGATGATGAGCTGGCAATCCTCAGCCGCGCATTTGCGGCCATGCAAAAGCGGCTGGTCGAAACGATTCGGTCGCTCAATCAAAACCAGCTTGAGCTGCGCCATCTCAATGAAAACTTGGAAGCAAAGGTTGACGAGCGGACCGTCGAATTACAGGAAAAGCAGGAACAGCTTGAGGCAGCGGTTGAGCGCTCCCGCCTGTTGCTGGATTCTGCCGGAGAGGGAATCTTTGGCGTTGACCCGGAGGGCAAAGTGGTTTTTATTAATCCGGCGGCTAACCGAATGCTGGGATACGGACCGGATGAACTCATCGGGCAGTATGTCCATGAGAAAATTCATCATTCCCACGAAGATGGAACCCCATATCCAAAAGAAGAATGTCCCATGTTTTTGACGTATTCAACTGGTACCGATCATCGTATAAGCAATGAAGTCCTCTGGCGAAAGGATGGTACACCGTTTAATGTAGAATACACGAGTATGCCGATTAAGAAAGACGGCCGTGCCGTCGGTGTCGTTGTCACTTTCATGGATATCACCGAACGCAAGAAAATAGAAACGGCCCTGCTGGCGGAGCGCGAACAGCTGCAAAAGATCCTGGATAACAGCCCGGTAGGTGTCGGCATTTCCACCGACAATGTTGTCCGTTTTGCCAATCCACGGTTTACTGAACTTTTTGACCGCAAGGTCGGACAGACAGCGCAAGAAGCCTACGTTAACTTGGAAGATCGCGAACAAATGTCGGCGGAGCTTGATACATCCGGTATTGTCCGCGATGTCGAGCTACAAACCTACGGCTCAGGGGGCAAAATTTGCGATACCCTGGCGACATTCATTCGGACCGAATACGAAGGACGAACCGGCGTTTTGGCCTGGATGGTGGACCTCAGTGGTCCCAAGCGGGCTGAGAGAGAACTGAAAGACCGATTAGATGAGTTGGCCAGATTCAGGCGAATGTCCATCGGCCGCGAACAGAAGATGATCGAGCTGAAGAAAGAAATTAATGAACTCCTTAAGGAATCCGGCAATGCAGAAAAATACAAAATCCATTGAAGACTTACCGGGAATGAAACGTTTTCTTTTTATCATTCAAGCATGGATCGCTGAAGGGCTGAAAAACAGCGCCCGGGTGGTAAGGGCCCTCATATTTTTTATCGTGATGGCACCAGCAATGGTGCTGGCTGAGAAGGCATGGTATCCGCTGGAAGTGGATGTGTGGAACCCTCCGTTTAATGACGAACGCCAGCGCGACCAGAAGGTGTATAAGCCGCTGGACCGGGCACAGAAAAAATGGCATGTTCGCGTTTTTATCCCGCACCTTAAAGATGCTTATTGGCGGGGGGTCAATTACGGGTTGATCGACGAGGCGCGCCGCCAGGGTATCCGTCTGGCGATATACGAAGCCGGCGGCTACGACCAGCTCGCGGTTCAGCGACGCCAGATCGAAGACAGTCTCAGAGAGAAACCGGACGGATTGATCATCGGTGCCATATCTCTAGATGGCCTCAATGATCTTGTCAAAAAGGCCGCTGATATGGGCATTCCGGTGCTGGATTTGATCAACGGCCTGGCATCGCCTGATATTGCCGCGCGGGCGGCGGTTTCCTTCTGGGATATGGGTCATCAGGCCGGAGCTTACCTGAGTCGTTTGCAAAAAAATATGGGGAAACCCATAAAGGTGGCCTGGTTCCCTGGCCCCAAGGGTGCCGGCTGGGTGGCGGCCGGTGATGCCGGCTTCCGCAAGGCCATCGCATATGGCGCCATTGACATTGTGGCCACGCAGTATGGCGACACCGGCAGCGCGGCCCAGACAAAGCTAATCGAGGCGGTGCTCAGCAGGCATGCCGAGGAACTTGACGCCATCGTGGGCACGGCGGTTACCGCCGAAGCGGCCGTCAAAATCCTGCGTCGACGCCAGCTGGCAGACCGCATCAAAATTCTTTCATATTATTACAGCCCGGGGGTGGATCGCGGCATCCGCCGGGGCAGCATCACGGCAGCACCCAGTGACCTGACGGTGCTGCAGGCGCGCATCGCTGTGGATGTCATGGTGCGCATCCTCGAAAAAAAGGAATATCATAAACACGTGGCGCCCAAAGTAGCCGTCATTGATCGTAACAATATTCGCACCTGGGATTCATCGACAACCCTGGCACCGAGGGGGTTTCGGCCTATATTCAGTATCAATGAATAGAAGTGGCTTAAAAACCCCATCTCAGGCCAAATGGCGGTGTTGTCCCGCGAATTGCAATGCTCACGTACTTCGTGTACGCTCCGCTCTAGCTTGCGGCACTAAATCCAAAATAATAGCTTTTAAAAAAACGATCTACAAATGAGAAACATATTAACATGGGGTTTATTGATTCTGCTGGCGGTCGGGGGAATCGTTGGATCTTATGCCTTAAGTGAAGCCTTTCGTTCCGATGCCCGGGAAGCATGGGAAGCGGAGGCCTCTCGGGTCGCCCAGTGGCTTTCCGGAACATTGTTGGGATGGCTGGAAGAAAGCTATACACCTTTGTCCGGCCTGGCGATTCTGTTTGAAAATTCCCGCGAGGTTTCCGAAGTCGAGTTTTTGGGTGCCGCGGATGGCCTTGAAGCCCGTGCCACCTCTTTTTTCCTTGACGCCAAGGCGGTGGCTCGTCCGCAAGCAGGAGGCAAAGAATGGTCCATCGAATTCTCCAATGATCCCCTCGGGCCATTATCTCCGGACACGTCCTTGAAAGGGCAACCGGAGATTATCGAGAATATCAGGATCGCCGTCGATCATCCGGATCAGGTGATGCTGGGGTCGCCTTTTAACACAGAGAACGGAAGACGCTATTCACCGGTGGCGCTGGCCATCCAGGATGCGCGCGGTCCTTTGGTCGTCATCGGTTTGGTCAATTACGATGCCATCGTCAAAGGATTGTTCGACATCCACCAACTGGCAGGTTTGCAGCTGCATATCCAGGGCCGCTTTAAAGCGCCCGATGGCCCGGGAGAGCAGCGTGAGGTATTCGGCAATTCGATACCGGAAGCCCTTTACTCCGTGACCACCCGCACGGTGAGCGCCGGCGCAGACCTTTCCATCACCTGGTACATGGACAAACAATTCAGCAAGGGCCCCAAGGAGGGGCTGGCCAACCTGATCTTTATGGGGGGAATCGTCGTCACACTCATCGTAACTGCCTTTATTGCTTTTTTTATTCAGCGTAATCAGACGATCACGAAGCGGGTGCAGGAAGCCACCGCCGAATTAAAGAAAGTCTCCGGAGCAGTAGAGCAGAGCCCGGTTTCAGTGGTCATTACCGCTAAAGATGGAACTATTGAATACGTCAATCCAACATTCAGCGAAGTGACAGGATATTCCGCAGAAGAAGCCATCGGGCAGAATCCAAGGGTATTAAAGTCGGGAGATCGTCCCGAATCATTTTACGAAGAACTCTGGAATACCATTCTTTCCGGAAATGTCTGGCAGGGAGAATTTAGGAACCGTAAAAAAAATGGTGAAGAATTTTGGGAAAGTGCTTCGATCTCACCCATCGTAAATGATGGAGGCGAAATCACCCATTTTGTTGCCGTAAAAGAAGATATTACCGAGCGCAAACGTGCAGAAGAACAACAAATAGAGCGTGCGGCCAGAACCCGTGCCATTGTGGATCACGCTGCTGATGGCATAATTACGATTAATGAACAGCGTATCATCACAGAATTTAATCCGGCGGCCGAGCGAATATTCGGCTACAGGGCTGCGGAAGTTATCGGTCAGAATGTGAATTTACTTATGCCGGAACCTCACCACAGCCAGCATGACAGGTATGTTAGAAATTACCTGGAAACGGGCAAGGCCAAAATAATAGGGGAAGGGCGCGAGATGGTCGGACGACGCAAAGACGGTACCACCTTTCCAATTTATGTTGCCGTCAGCGATGTACAGTTAAAAGATCGGCGTATTTTTACCGGCATTGTGCGCGACATCTCCAAGCTCAAACAGGCCGAGGAGGCCCTGCGAGAGCAGGCGCTTCAGTTGCGCACCATTATTCAAAAATCGCCTATAGGAATTCTGCATTTTGATAAAAACGGTATCGTTCTTGACTGCAACGATAGACATGCCGAAATCATGGGGTCAACCCGTGAAAAAATTATTGGAATGGATTTAAGGAAGGAAATTAAAAACGAAAAATTGCGCACTGCCGTGTTTGGCGCACTTGCCGGTGAGCAAACCGTGTTTGAAGCCGAATATATTTCCGTCAGCGGGGGAAAAGCCTTAGCGGTCCGATCGCTCTTTAACCCCACGGAACCCGGAACTTCGCCAACGGAAGTCATCAATACGACCGAAGATATCACCGAACGCAGAAAAATGGAGAAAGAGCTGCAAGAGCGCATCAAAGAGCTGGATGCCGCCCAATCAGCCATGCTCAATATGATGGAGGACCTTGACGCGGAAAAAGCCAAGGCCGAGGACGCCACCCAGGCCAAAAGTGATTTTCTGGCCAACATGAGCCATGAGATCCGCACCCCCATGAATGCGGTCATCGGCATGGCCCATCTGGCGCTCAAAACGGATCTATCAGCCAAACAGCGCGACTATCTGAATAAAATACAGTCATCGGCCAATGCGCTGCTGGGCATCATCAATGACATTTTAGATTTTTCTAAAATTGAAGCCGGCAAACTTGACATCGAGACTGTTG
>JASFGH010000175.1:0-7702 GCA_050123865.1 Desulfobacterales bacterium
GTCGAGAACTGAAATTGGATAATTCAAATAATCAAAAAAAGATCGAGTGCTCCTTAAAGGATTCCTCGATCTTTGTGTTTTCGTTTTGAAAATTTTGCTTTTACAGGTGCTATTCACCTTCTCCGGATACCGCAAAACCGCTGGACCCCAGCCCGGTTGAGGACGGTGTCCCGGCAATTTTGGCGAGATAGGTATCCCCCAGTTTTTTAATATGATGATCAACACTATCAAAATAATTGTAGTGCATCTGTTCTTCATCGATGATCTCTTCAAATATTTTCATGCTGATACTGTCGCCATTTTCGCGGCAAACCAGAAGGAATTGATTATAAACCTCAATCGTGTCATCCTCCAGATTCGCATCGAAAGGAAAAATTCCTTCGACCGCCTGGCCTTTTTTAACCGTACCGTCATGCCCTGTTACGGGCTCACCGCCGAGCTCTTTGATCCGTTCGGCAAACATCTCGGCGTGTCGCATCTCATCGATGGCAATAAGCTTTATCTTGGCCGCCAGCTCCCCATAGTCAAGATCGTCCAGGTTATAATGTTGGTTCATATACTGATGTATGGCCTGCAGCTCCATGGCGCGGGCTTTATTCAGCACCTCGATGACATTTTGAGTTCTTTTTTCTCTAGAAACTTTTCCCATGTTTATCCTCCCTTAAAGTAATTAAAATAATATGGCCGAACAGATTGTCAACAGGGGTTGACGTTAAATAAGCTAAAATTTCTGGGGTACAAATGCCGCGCTGCACCGCACCTTCATCAGCAAATGCTTGGCCGCCCGCCAGGACGTCCGCGGGCGAACGTCAGCCGATACATACCGGGCAATATCTGTGAGTCGTTTCGACGTAATTTTACAGCCTCTGACTTTTCCTCTAAAAAATTGTTGACTTGCAGCTGTCAGCCGGCGATTCTAATGCGGACTTTACCCGAATAGCCAAAGCGCAGACGCTTTTTGGAAATCTTTGATTTTGCAAAAAGTGAGGTTCCCTATGCCCAGCTAGTGAGCGAGGATGTACGAAAACGCATCGGGCAAATTACACTCACGACAGCCACCGACGGTAATCACGGCCGCGGCGTCGCCTGGGCTGCGGAGCGACTGGGTCAAAAGTCGGTGGTCTACATGCCCAGGGGATTGGTAGCCAGTCGTGTGGCCGCCAACGGCATACGGATTTTGGCTAATCCGATGGAGGGGGATGCTGCGGTGGAGGCGGGGGAATCCGGCGCCGTGGGAATCGGTTTGATCGATCTTCTGGCAAACAGTTTTATTTTGTGTCTGAGTGCTTTTGTGGCCATTTTTCCGGTTTATCCGGGTTGGGAGGATTTGAAGCCATGTTGCAGCTAAACTTTGCAAAGATTAAGGAACTGGCCGAAAGTTATAAGCCCGATATGACACGATTTTTGCGCGATATGATCCGCTTGCCAAGTGAAAGCCGCCAGGAAAAGGCGGTCATCGAGCGGATCAAACAGGAAATGGAGATGGTTGGATTCGATAAAGTGGAAATCGATCCCATGGGCAACGTTCTGGGCACTATTGGAAACGGCGTGCATCTGATTGCGATGGACGCTCACATAGACACCGTGGGGGTCGGTAACAAGGACAACTGGGAATTCGACCCCTACGAAGGCTACGAGGACGAAGAGGTGATCGGTGGCCGCGGCGCCTCAGACCAGGAGGGCGGCATGGCTTCCATGGTCTACGCGGGAAAAATCATCAAGGATCTGGAATTAGAAGGCGACTATACCCTGGTCGTGGTCGGCACCGTTCAGGAGGAAGATTGCGACGGTTTGTGCTGGCAGTACATTATCAAAGAATCGGGACTGAAGCCGGAGTTCGTGGTCTCTAGCGAACCAACCGACGGTGGCATATACAGGGGCCAGCGCGGCCGTATGGAAATCAAGGTGGAGGTCAAAGGCGTCAGCGCTCATGGTTCTGCTCCCGAACGCGGCAACAACGCCATTTTCAGGATGGGACACATCCTGCGCGAACTGGAAGAGCTGCACGCTCGTCTGAAAAGCGATGACTTTCTGGGCAAAGGCTCTTTAACCGTTTCCGAAATATTCTACACTTCACCATCCCGCTGTGCGGTGGCTGATGGTTGCAGCATCTCCATAGATCGCCGTTTGACCATTGGTGAGGACAAGGAACTTGCGCTGAAGCAAATAAGGGATCTTCCAGCCGCCAAGGCTGCTGATGCCCAAGTATCCATGTACCCCTATGATAAACCCTCTTACACAGGCCTGGTTTATCCGACCGATTGTTATTTCCCTACATGGGTGATTCCTGAGGACCATATAGCGACCCAATCGGCGATAGCGACTTACAGGTCCTTGTTCGACGAAGAGCCACGGGTGGACAAATGGACCTTTTCCACCAACGGTGTCTCCATTATGGGCATGTTCGGCATCCCTTGTGTAGGCTTCGGTCCGGGTAAAGAGTCTGAGGCCCATGCCCCCAACGAAAAGACCTGGAAGGCCGATCTGGTGCGGTGTGCCGCCTTTTATGCTGCAATGCCGCTCACATATTTGGAAAAGTTAGAATCTTAAGGGTAATTTCTTTGCGCTTCATACCTAAACATTTTTGCCACCAAGACCCAAAGACGCAAAGAAAAAAATTAAACGAATGTTTTGCTTCGTGTCTGGGTGTCTTTGTGGCGGCTTTTTCCGGCCCGTCCGGGTAAGAGGCGAGGTAGACCATGGACGCCAAGCTTGTTTTTATCGCCATTGGCGGTAACTCGCTGATCAGGAGCAAAGAACTGAGAACCGTCGAAGATCAGCATACGGCCATTCGGGAGACGGTCCAACATGTGGCCGATTTGATCGAACAGGATTATCAGGTGCTGATCTCCCACGGCAACGGGCCGCAGGTGGGTTTCATCATGCGCCGTTCCGAGGTGGCTCGTCGAGTGACCGGGCTGCACCTGGTTCCGCTGGTCAACGTTGTAGCGGATACCCAGGGCTCCATCGGCTATCAGATTCAGCAGTCTTTGAATAACGAGCTGATCAACCGAAATATTGCGGGGCAGTGCGTCACCGTGGTCACCCAAGTCGTGGTGGACCGGGACGATCCCGGCTTTAAGGAACCGGCCAAGCCAGTGGGTGAATTCTTCGATGAGGAGCAGTTAGCAGACATCCGGCGCGATTATCCGGGCTGGACCCTGGTCGAAGATGCTGGCCGTGGTTTTCGCCGGGTGGTGCCGTCTCCGGAACCCCGCGAGGTAATAGAAAGACCGGTAATTGAATCGCTGCTCAGTAGCGGCTACCACGTGGTAACCGTGGGCGGCGGCGGTATTCCAGTGGTGCGAACCGATAGGGGCCTGGAGGGAGTGGATGCTGTGATCGACAAAGATCTGGCTTCAAGCTTGCTGGCCAACCAGTTGAACGCCGGCCTATTCATCATTTCAACGGCGGTTGAGCAGGTTGTCCTGGACTTTGGAAAGCCTGCTGAGAAACCCATTCGCAAAATGACCGTTGCTGAGGCCGAGCACTACATTGCAGAGGGACACTTTGCCCCCGGTAGCATGCTGCCCAAGATTCAATCCGCCCTGCGCTTCTTAAAAAACGGAGGGCAGGAGGTGATCATCACCGCACCCGAATTCATCAAAGTGGCCGTGACCAGTGGCCGCGGCACACACATTGTGCCGTAAATAATTAACCGGCTTTAGAAATGAAAAGGAGTATGATACCATGGATACCGAACAAATCAAAGCGCTCATCAATCAGCTCGCGCAGCTCGACTACCATGATATGTACCTCAATGACTTTCTACTGACATGGGAAAAGAGCGACGACGAAGTGCGAACCACGTTTATAGTGGCCGAGATCCTGCGGGGTCTGCGTCAGAAAAATATCTCCAGCCGAATCTTCGACAGCGGTCTGGGCATTTCTTTGTTCCGCGACCAATCCACACGGACACGATTCAGCTTTGCCAGTGCGTGTAATCTGTTGGGCTTGGAGGTTCAAGATTTGGATGAAGGCAAGTCACAGGTCGCTCATGGCGAAACCGTGCGCGAGACCGCCAATATGATCTCTTTTATGGCCGATGTGATCGGCATCCGTGATGATATGTACATCGGCAAGGGCAATGCCTACATGCGCGAAGTGTCACGGGCTGTAAAGCAGGGCTTTGAGGAGCATATACTCGAGCAGCGCCCCACACTGGTCAATTTGCAGTGCGACATCGACCACCCCACACAGTCCATGTCAGACATGTTGCACCTGATCAACACCTTTGAAGGGGTGGAAAATCTCAGCGGCAAGAAGATCGCCATGACTTGGGCCTACAGTCCTTCTTACGGTAAGCCTCTTTCCGTGCCACAGGGAATTATCGGGTTAATGACCCGCTTCGGCATGGATGTGGTGCTGGCTCATCCTTCAGGATACGAGGTCATGCCCGCCGTGGAGAAAGTGGCCGCTCGCAACGCTGAGCGAGCCGGCGGCAATTTTATCAAGACCAATTCCATAGCCGAAGCCTTTGAGGGCGCTCATATTGTTTATCCCAAGAGCTGGGCCCCCTTCGCCTCCATGGAAAAGCGCACTGATCTTTTCGGCAAAGGGGACATTGAAGGTATCAACGCCTTGGAAAAGGAATTGCTTGTTCAGAACGCTGACCACAAAGATTGGGAGTGTACCGAAAAAATGATGGCATTGACCCACGAGGGCAGTGCTCTGTATATGCACTGTCTGCCCGCTGACATCACAGACGTAAGCTGTACGGAAGGCGAGGTCGAAGCCAGCGTGTTCGAGCGTTACCGGGTGCCCCTGTACCTTGAGGCCAGCTATAAGCCTTACATTATTGCGGCCATGATCCTGTTGAGCAAGGTGAAGACGCCCACGGACAATCTGAGTCATCTTCTAACGTCAGGCGTTCCGCGCCTACGGTATTAAGCTATAACCGCAAACCGGATTACAAAGGGGTGCAGGAACAACTTTTGATTGAAGGAGACGCCATGGTCAGGTTTGTGCTAAACGGTCAAGAGACCGAATTTAGCGGCGATGAAAAAACATTGCTTTTGAATTTCCTGCGAGATGAGCAAGGGATTACGTCCGTTAAGGACGGTTGCTCCGGGCAGGCGGCCTGCGGCGCCTGCTTGATAGAGCTGGACGGTAAGCCTGCCCTGGCCTGCTCCACATCTCTGAAACGGGCGGCAGGCAAGAAAATCGTCACCATCGAAGGATTTCCCGAGAACGTGCGGCGCACCCTGGGTCGCGCCTTTGTAGCCAAAGGCGCGGTGCAGTGCGGCTACTGCACACCGGGATTTCTCTCGCGGGCCAAGATTCTCCTGGAAAGCAATCCCGACCCCAGCCGTGATGACGTCGTCAAAGCTTTAAGGGCAAACGTCTGTCGTTGCACCGGTTACGTCAAAATTATCGATGCCATCCTCCTGGCCGCCCGTGCGCTGAGGCAACATCAGGAAATCGCCTGGGAGCAAAAGACCGGCATCGGCTACTCCACCCCCAAGTACGACGGTTACGAAAAAGCGCTGGGAATAAGTCCTTACATCCATGATATGAAAATCGAAGGCATGCTTTACGGTGTCTTGAAGTTCAGCGAACATCCTCGGGCCAAGGTGCGACAGATCGATATATCAGCCGCGCTGAAATTGTCCGGGGTGATTCGGATCTTTACAGCCCAGGATATACCCGGGCAGCGCTATCAAGGCATCCACGTAAAGGACTGGCCCATGATGGTGACCGAGGGCGAGGAAACCCGCTGTATCGGCGACGTGGTCGCCGGGGTGGTGGCGGAAAGCGAAACAATCGCCCGCCAGGCACTGGGACGGATTCAAGTCGATTACGACGTTCTGGAACCGCTAATCGAGATGACCGCCGCAGCTGATAGCCCCGTGCGTATTCATGCGAGCGGCAATTTGCTCAAAGAGACGGTCATCTGCCGCGGAGAGCCCGTCGAGCAGGTCTTTGCCTCGTCAGCCCACGTGGTAGAAGGCGTTTTTGAAACCCCCTTTGTCGAGCACGCCTTTCTGGAAACCGAGGCCAGTATTGCGAAGCCCGAGGGTACGGATGGCGTGACGGTCTATTCTCAGGGTCAAGGTATTTTCAAGGACCGTCAGCAGATTGCGTCGCTGTTGGACCTTCCCGAAGAGAAGGTCGACATCGTGCAGGTTGCAGCCGGCGGCGGTTTTGGCGGCAAGGAGGATTTGACCGTACAGCACCATGCTGCGCTCTACAGTATGGCATTGCAGTGTCCTGTCAAGGTGCGCCTCAATCGCGCCGAGTCCATCCGAATGCACCCCAAGCGACACCGCATGCTGTTGAGCTACAAACTGGCCTGCGATGAGAAGGGCAAGCTCACCGCTTTGCGAGCCAGGATCGTAGGGGACACCGGGGCCTACGCCTCTGTTGGCGGGGAGGTGGTCGCCCGTACCGGGACCCATGCCGCTGCGGCCTACCATGTGCCCAGCGTGGATGTGGTCGCCAGCGCCTACTACACCAACAACCCCCCGGCGGGAGCCTTCCGGGGTTTCGGTGTGAATCAGTCCAACTTTGCTATGGAAAGTTTAGTGGACGAACTCTGCATTCAGGGCGGCTTCGATCGATGGCAGTTCCGCTACGACAACGCCCTTACCGCCGGTCGAATGACAACAACCGGTCATATATTAAGTGAGGGCGTGGGTCTGCGTCAGTGTCTCGAGGCCGTCAAAGATGCCTTCGACCAGGCCGAGTATGCGGGCCTGGCCTGTGCCATTAAAAATTGCGGCATCGGCAACGGCCTGGAAGAGATCAGCGACACGCGCCTCAAGGTCGTGGCCCCCAATCGCATAGATCTTCATCACGGCTGGACCGAAATGGGCCAGGGTATTCACACCCTGGCCCGCCAAATACTGTGCGAGGTGGTGGGCCTTGACAGCTCGGTAAAAATCGATGTCAAGTGTTCCACCGGGGCGGAAGCCAGGGGTGGGGTTACGACCGCCAGTCGGGGTACGGTACTGTTGGGCAACTCCGTCATCGCAGCCGCCCAAAAACTCAAAGCCGACCTTGAGGGCCACTTGCTCGCCGATTTGGTTGGCAAGGAATACTTTGCCCGTTACCTGGTGGACTGGACCACGGATCATAATGTGGAGGGTGAGATCGTGAGCCATTTTTCCTATGGCTATGCAACTCACCTGGCTGTGCTGGACAAGGACGGCAAACTCCAAGCCATCCACGCCGCCCATGACGGCGGTAAAATCATCAACCCGGTCCTGTACGAAGGTCAAATCGAAGGCGGGGTGGTCATGGGTATCGGATACGCGCTCAGTGAAAAGCTGCCCCTCAAGGACGGTCGCCTGACTTCGGAGCGCATGTCCAAACTGGGCCTGCCCAAAGCCAAGGATGTTCCGGAGATCAAGACGATAGGCGTGGAGTGTGCTGATCCAATGGGGCCCTTTGGCGCCAAAGGCGTCGGTGAAATCGGAACGATTCCAACAGCAGCAGCCATTGCCAACGCTTATTGCCGATTTGACGGCCAACGTCGCTATCGGTTGCCCTTGTCGCCATTGGCCACCGATCGCAAGCAATGAATACCTGAATCCTGCATGAAAATTGTTGGGGAAAGGACAATTCCATGACGTTGTACCTAAAAGACGCCGTGTTTCTGGATTGGCAAAGTCTTGAAATTAAACGAACCCACCTGGCGGTGGCAGAAGGTCCTCAAAACGGTATTTCTTTCCTGAAGACCCTGCCCCCAGAAGATACGATG
>JASFGH010000176.1:0-7626 GCA_050123865.1 Desulfobacterales bacterium
GCATCACCCATCTGCCGACCGGCATCGTGGTGCAGTGCCAGCAGGAAAAATCCCAGCACCGTAACAAGGATATGGCTTTAAAGGTCCTCAAGGCACGCCTTTATCAGCATGAGAAACAGAAGCAGGACGAAAAGCTGCAGGAGGTTCACGACAGCAAGGATGAAATTGCCTGGGGCAGCCAGATCCGATCTTATGTTCTGCATCCCTACCAGATGGTCAAAGATCACCGCATCAAACTGGATATCGGCAACGTCAATGATGTGCTGGACGGCGGCATTGATCCGTTTATCGAAGGCGTGCTACTCGCTAAAAAGCATAAATAAAAACGTTTGTAGTCAGTGGTCCGTTGTCCGTTGATAGATCAAAAACGGGCCAACGCTGCTGCACAGGACGTTAGGAGATTTCTGGACACTTATTTGATCTTAAGCAAAAAAATACAGATGTTATACGACTGACAACGGGCGACTGACGACTGACAAATTTCATGAATCCGATTGAAATTTTAAAACGATATTACGACCCGAATTCAAAAACATTTCAGATACTGGTGGAGCATGGCAGACAGGTGGCCGATAAGGCCTGTGCGGCTGCCCAACGCGTTCCGGCAATGAAGCCGGATCTGGAGTTTATCGAGGCTGCTGCCATGTTGCACGACATTGGTATTTTTCAGACCGATACGCCCCAGTTCGGCTGTTTCGGCAAACACCCCTATATCTGTCACGGCATTCTGGGCAGTGACATCTTAAAAAAAGAGGGGCACCCCCAGCTGGCGCTGGTCTGCGAGCGGCATATTGGCGTTGGGATCAGCAAAGCCGACATCCGTCAACAAAACCTGCCGCTACCCGACCGCGACATGATCCCCGTATCGATCGAAGAACAGATTGTCTGTTATGCGGATAAATATTTTTCCAAAAACGGCAACGGCCGTCCTACCGAAAAACCGATCAAAGAAATCATTGCAAGTTTAAAACGCCATGGGCCCGAAAAAGTTCAACGCTTTGAGTCGTGGGTCAAGCAATTCGAGGCATAGGGCAAAGCGCATAGTGCATAGAGTTTCTTCCAAAAGAAAAAGCCGTGCAGACATTCAGCTGCACGGCTGTTGTTTTTTATAGAAAATAAATAAAGTAGTTTCTGATTCAGAAACGAGGAATTTTGCGCAAGATCGCGGAAGAATTAGATTTTATACCGGAGGCATACTTGTAGTATGTCGAGGATTAAAATCTGATTGTGACAAAGAGCTTGCGTAAAAGGGCCGTTTCTGAACAGAAACTGATTACCAGCCGAGCGTGAGATAGTCATGTATCGAATCAGATGCCGTTCTGCCGGCTCCCATGGCCAAAATGACCGTTGCCGAACCGGTGACGATGTCGCCGCCGGCCCACACCCCTTTTTTGGTGGTTTTGGCGGTTTTTTCATCCACCTCAATGTAGCCCCACTTGTTCAGCTTCAACCCGTCGGTGGATTGCGTCAGGATGGGATTGGCCCCGGTGCCCACAGCTACAATCACCAGATCACACTCCAGTTCAAATTCGGAGCCCTCGATCTGCACGGGTCGCCGCCGCCCGGAGGCATCCGGTTCGCCTAACTCCATTTTCAGGCATTCCATCCCGATCACTCGGCCATTATCGTCTCCAATAAATTTGGTTGGAGCCGCCAGAAAAAAGAACTCAACCCCTTCTTCCTCGGCGTGGTGCACCTCTGCGGCCCTGGCCGGCACCTCAGTCCTTGAACGCCGATAAACAATGCGGGAATTCTCAGCACCCAAACGCAGGGCGGTGCGGGCGGAGTCCATCGCCACATTTCCGGCACCGAGGGTAACCACATTTTTTCCCTGAATGATGGGCGTATCATACTCGGGAAAGAGATAGGCTTTCATCAGATTGGAGCGCGTCAGGTATTCATTGGCAGAATAGATGCCGATCAGATTTTTTCCGGGAACATCCAACAGAACTGGCAGCCCGGCCCCAACCCCTATAAATACAGCTTGATATCCTTCTTCGAAAAGTTCATCAATCGTTATGGTTCTGCCGACCACCTGATTGCAGTCGACTTTTACCCCCAGCCGTTCTAAAAAGTGAACTTCTTGAGCCACAATTTCCTTTGGCAGCCTGAACTCAGGAATTCCATATACCAAAACCCCTCCCGGTTTGTGGAAAGCTTCAAATACTGTTACTTCATGACCTTTGACGATCAGATCACCGGCTACGGTCAGGCCGGCGGGTCCAGAACCCACAACAGCCACTTTTTTCCCGGTGGGATCCGCTTTTGGCGGCAACGCACCGGTACCGTTTTCTCTTTCCCAGTCCGCGGCGAACCGTTCCAGGTTGCCGATAGCCACCGGCTCGCCTTTTTTGGCAAGAATGCACAAGCCTTCACACTGAATCTCCTGAGGGCAGACCCGTCCGCATACCGCCGGCAGGCTGTTCTTTTTCCAGATATGCCGAATCGATCCGGTAAAGTCTTCTTCCTTAATCAACTGGATAAAGCCCGGTATATCAATTTCCACGGGGCAGCCAGCCACACAACCCGGCTTTTTGCACTGCAGGCATCTTTGTGCTTCCTTAATTGCTGTTTCAGGGCTATAGCCAGATGGAACTTCATCAAAATTCTTTGCTCTAACCTCGGGTTTCTGCTCTGGCATGGGCTGCCGGGGAATCTTTTCTTTCTTGCCTTTTGGAGTCGCTTTTTCCGACATATTATCCTCCGCAAATAAAAGGGAACTTAAGCAATTCAAGTCGATCTAAGATCAAGTGCAAAATTTCCCCCCTTACAGAATCATTTTGCGAGACCTAAGAATCCATCATACAAAATTCTTCATAACACTGTTTCTCATTTTCACAATAAGACTGTAACCGGAGCATGAGTTCGTCATAATCTACCTTGTGTCCGTCAAATTCAGGCCCGTCAACACAGGCAAATTTGGTCTGGCCGCCAACGGTTACCCTGCATCCTCCGCACATGCCGGTTCCATCCACCATAATCGGATTGAGGCTGACCAGGGTCGGCACATCGTATTCTTTGGTCATCAAAGACACAAATTTCATCATCGGAACCGGTCCGATGGCCACAACCTGATCTATCTTTTCCTTCTCCAGGACTTCTTTTAAAACATCAGTGACAAAGCCGTGGTGCCCGTAAGAACCGTCATCCGTGCAGACCTTTAGCTTATGGGAAGCGGCCTTCATGCGGTCTTCAAGAATCAGCAGATCTTTGGTCCGGGCCCCGATGATGCAGATCACATTGTTGCCAGCTTCTTTTAAAGCGCGGGTAATGGGATGCAATACGGCGATTCCGGTACCACCGCCAACACAGACGACATTACCAACCTTCTCAATATGGGTCGGTTTGCCCAGGGGGCCGATGACATCCTGATATCCATCGCCCACCTGCAGGGTTTTAAACAGGGCGGTTGATTTACCCACTACCTGATAAATAACCGTAATGGTCCCTTTTCCAGGATCCGTTTCAGCCATGGTCAGCGGTATGCGTTCCCCGGTTTCATTTGCTTTCAGGATTACGAACTGACCGGGCTTGGCCTTGCGGGCAATCAATGGCGCTTCAATATCATTGAGGACCACCGTACCATCAGACATCTCTTCTCGATTAACAATTTTAAACATGCTAAACCTCCCGAACGCTAATTCGCCGGCTTGATCCTCATCCGGCGTCTAAGCCAATTTCTGGTAAGGGATCTATTAAACCAAAGAACTGATATTGTCAGAATCTGGGGGTGAAATCAAGGTAAAAATCTTGATCATCGGATGGTTGATTGATATTAGAGCAGGTTGAGCACGCTACCCGTTGGCCCGTTAGCCGGTTCAAGAAAGGTAATCATATACTATTCCTTTTTCACGGGCTTAACGGACTCAACTGGCTCAACCGACAAACCTTTGCCATTATTGAAATATAATTGATCATGTCGTGATTCTAATTTCACCTGATAAGGATCCCGTATATGAAACTATTCGACAGCCATTGCCACCTGGATGATAAGTCTTATCGCAAGGATCTGGACCGGGTCATCGAGCGCGCACGGCAGGCCGGTATTGCGCGCATGATGACCATCGGCGTCAACAAAAAAACAGCTGTGCGCGCCGTTGAAATAGCCGAATCCCATCCGTATATTTATGCTTCGATTGGATATCATCCTCACGATGCCAGTCAATGCAGTGCGGACGAACTTGATTTTCTGACAGAACTGGCGCAAAACCAGCGTGTCAGGGCATGGGGGGAAATTGGGCTGGATTACAACCGCATGTATTCGCCCCGCGAAGATCAGGAAAAATGGTTTATCCGGCAGCTGCAAATTGCCGCTCAACTGAATCTTCCCCTCATTTTCCATGAACGCGACACCCGGGGTCGTTTTCTTGAAATCCTCAAGGTCGAATTTAGAAACGAAAGCGGCGGTGTCGTTCACTGCTTTAGCGGCACAATGCCAGAACTGAAACAATACCTCAATCTGGGGCTGACCATCGGCGTCACCGGCATTTTGACGCTCCGGGCACGGGGCGCTGACCTGCGCGATATAGTCCCTCACATTCCGGCGGATCGACTGGTAGTGGAAACCGACGCCCCCTATCTGACGCCAGCCCCCGAAAAATACCACACCCGCCGCAACGAACCCGCCTTTGTTAAATTTGTCCTGCTCAAATTGGCCGAAGTCCGCAATGAAGATCCCGATCAACTGGCGCAAACCGTCTGGAACAACACGAATCGATTATACAGAATTAATTAACCGCAGATACACGCAGACGGGCGCAGACCTTTGGGCCAGCCGACCCGGCTGGCCCAAAACTCCATTCGCTTCGCGAAAATTTAAAGTTAATATCCAATTCGAAAATGAGAAATTTTTCGCTAGGTCAAATAAATATGGGAACTGGAAAATGAATTTTAAATGAGAGGTTTTTTCGGTGGGCAAGGCCGCACAAGGATTTTAGCCTTCGGCGTACTTGAAGTACGTTGAAGGCTGAAATTCGCGGAGAACGCAGCCCAGCGGAAAAAGATCCATTTGAAATTGATTTTCACATTAGGTGTGAGACGGCCTGCTCAAGCCCATCGATCGTCAGCTCAAACATCGGGAATATGTCGCGGATGACGGCGATGGTGCGGGTATAATCCCACATGGAAGCGGATACGGGATTTAACCAGACCGCATGGGGAAAGGTGCGGGCTAAAAAATTGAGGCACTCGATGCTGGGCAGGCCGCTGCGATCCTCAAGGTGGATGGAGCCGTCGGTGGCCATCAGCTCATAGGGCGCCATGCTGGCATCGCCGACAATCACCAGCCGTGTTTCAGGATCAAAGCGTGCAAATTGATCGATCGGTTGAGGCTTTTTGTAGCGCGCCATGTCTTTCCAGAGCGTGCTGTAAATGGTGTTGTGGAAAAAGTAGGTTTTAAGATCCTTAAACTGGGTGCGGGCGTAATCGAACAGGGTCTGCACGATCGGAATATGAGGATCCATAGACCAGCCGCCGTTATCGATGGCCAAAATAATTTTGAGTCGATCTTTAAGTGAACGGTCAAAGACAATTTCGATCTCACCGCCGTTTTTCATGGTCTGATAGATGGTTTCATCGACATTGACTTGATCTTTGGGGCCGAAGGGGACCAAGTTGCGCAGGCGTTTTAAAGCTTCACCCATCAGGGCACTCGTCAGCGGTCCGTTCATCGAATAATCTTTATACCGTCTGTCCATGGCCACCTTTACTGCCGACTTGTTACCCGAGACTCCCCCTACGCGCATGCCGCCGGGATGATAGCCGGAGTGACCCACCGGCGAGTAGCCGCCGGTGCCGATCCACTTACCCCCGCCGTGATGGGCCTCGGTCTGCTCTTTAAGGCGCTCTTTGAAATATTCGATCAGCTCCTCAGGGGTCAGTTTCATCAAGGCTGATTCATCCATGCCCAGAATTTTGGCCAGGCCCTCGGGATTCTGCAGCCAGGACTCCAGCATTAGACGAGCCACCTCATCAAGTTCCATCCCCTCGGGGTCCGGCATATCGGCTCCCTGGAAGCTGTGGGCAAAGACCTGATCATACAGGTCAAAATAGCGCTCACTTTTTATCAGAATGGCACGCGAGGCCGTATAAAAGTCCTCCAATGAATTCACCAGCCCGTCACCCAGCGCTTTATGCAAGGTCAAGAAGGACGTTGGGCTGACCGGTATGCCCACACTTTTTAATTTATAGAAAAAATCAACAAACATAAAACGTTTCACTTTGCATGGTGCATAGAGCATGCCGCATAGCGTTGCAAAAAGACAAAAGACCTCATTCGATCTCCAACTCTATGCCCTATGCGCTTTGCGCTTTGCCATATTTTTTAGTAGGCCTTTCGGCGGCCGAGCATACCCTGCGCCCTTTGCAAATCCTGGCTCTTTTTAAACAGCACGCCCAGATACGGTAAATCACCCTTGGACAGCTGTTTGGGCTTAAAATCCGGATCCGCCTTGAGCGCCCGAATCCAATTGATCAACTCCCGGGTGGCCGGCCGCTTTTCAATGTCACCGAATTCCCGCACGCCATAGAAAGCCGTGACAGCATTGTCCAGCATATCCACGTCAATTTTTGGGAAATGCACCCGAATAATCTTGCGCATCATATCAGGTTCCGGAAAAGCAATATGGTGAAAATTACAGCGACCCAAAAACGGATCGGATAGGTCCTTTTTGGCATTGGAGGTGATGATGATAACAGGCCGGAATGTTGCCGAAATGGTTTTATCGATTTCAATGATGTCAAATTCCATCTGATCCAGGACATCCAGCATATCGTCCTGAAAATCGGTATCGGCCTTGTCAATCTCATCGATCAATAGAACCGTCCGGGTGTCAGCTGTAAACGCCTGCCCGATTTTACCCATGCGGATATAATCTTCTATTTTTCTGACATCGCGGCTGGAGTCGCCGAAACGGCTGTCGTTGAGCCGTGTCAGAGTATCGTATTGATACAGGGCCTCAACAAGCTTCATGCTGGATTTCACATTCAACACAATCAGCGGCATCTTTAGGCTTTCCGCAATCGCGTGGGCCAGCATGGTTTTACCCGTCCCGGGCTCTCCTTTGAGCAGCAATGGCATTTCCAGCGCCATGGAAATGTTTACAATCTTGGCCAGTTCATCATCGAGGACATAGCGCGTCGCCCCTGTAAAAGTTCCATTCTCGTTTTCAGTCATTCGCAATCTCTCCATATTGAATTTGTAAACAGTTTTTGTTAGTCTGTATACCCTGCTATTTTTGCCGTATTTGCTCCGAGACCTCCCGGGTAAGCTTTAAGACTTTGACAGCCTGCTCGACACTCAACGACCCGGCACCGCAACTGGGCGTGATCAACGATTGGGCAATCAATTGATCCGTATCAATACCCAGCTTTTCCACCTGTTGCGCCTTTTGTTGCCACTGATCAACCAGAGATGCGGTGGTCGCTTTGTCTAGTTCATCGGGCTTTAGCGTCGGCACCATGCCCCAGGCAATCATCTTACCGGCATCCAGAAAGGTTTTGATCTGATCGGCATACAGGATAAACCGATCAAAATAGGCGTAAGCATCAAAACTAACAATATCAGCGGCTGAATCCAGGACCAGCGTCCAATCGGTATTGGCACACACATGCACCCCGGCAAGGCCG
>JASFGH010000177.1:0-7623 GCA_050123865.1 Desulfobacterales bacterium
CGAGATTTTCAGATGAGGTGATCAATGAGTTATATTGTTGCAGAAAAATTAACCAAGAAATATGGCAGCGGGGAGGCTGCGGTTAAGGCCCTCCGCGACGTCAGCTTTCAAATTGAGGCCGGTGAATTTGTCGGCTTGATGGGTGAATCCGGCGCCGGCAAATCGACATTGCTTTCCATAATGGGGGCCATGAACGCACCGAGTTCCGGCACCTTTGTGGTTGATGAAATCGACATTTACAGCCTCAGCTCGGAACAACAGGCGGATTTTCGCCGCGAATTTCTGGGTTTCATATTTCAGGATTTCTGCCTGGTACCTTACCTGACGGTTTTTGAAAATGTCATGCTCCCGTTGACCATTGTGAAAAAAAGCCGCAAACAAAAACAGCAAATGGTCGAAAGCGCGCTTTTACAGGTGGGCTTGCTGGAAAAGGCGGCGCGTTTGCCGAACCAGATTTCCGGCGGTGAAAAAGAGCGCGTGGCCATTGCCCGTGCGATTGTCAACGAACCGCCGGTTCTACTGGCTGATGAACCCACCGGTAACCTGGACAGCAAAACGTCGGCGGATATCATGAAATTGCTTCAAAATTTTAACAGCGATGGGATGACCATTATTATGGTCACCCACAGTGAGGCCTGTGCCCAGTACGCCCGCCGGTTGATGCGGGTTTCCGATGGCAAGATTGTTGCGGACCAACCCTTGTCCGGCCGGTGTCTGGCAAATTGAATATTTGGAAAAAGGATATGATTAAAAAGACGCTCTCATATAACATTTATCTTTTGTCAATTATCCTGGTTCTCGTCGCCGGCATGGGATTTTATCTTTTTTATTCCCAGTATGCTGCCGTAGCCGGCTCCCCGGAACAGGAGCTGGAGCGCCTGTTTGGCAACATGGGGTCCTAAAAATGCCCCATGCAACCCGGCCGCTGGAAATCCAGAGGCATCCATCGAGCTTTTTGAATTTTTAATCAACCGCCCTGATCCTTTTACGACCCGCAGCGGCTCGTGACCCTTTTTTAATGGCCTTTGCTTTTAATCGCTTTGCGCTTTTGTACTCACCGAAAGAACCGGGCAGGGAGCCTGACGCGCCACCCGGTCTGTTGTTGACCCCAGGAGCAGCGTTTTAACCAACCCGTGACCACGAACACCCAGCACAATCATATCCATTTCATTTGCTTTGGCGTACTGTCCCAGAGATTCATACGGTTGACCACTTAAAATGAGTGTTTCTGGTGAGCACCAGTTACGGGCATCTTCCGGGACCATGGTCATGAGTTTTTCGGTTATGCGCTGATGCAATTTCTGCTCGATTTCTTCGCTTAGCACTTTATCCGGTTTCAGTAGCACGCTGGAGGCGGAAGGCTCAATTACATGGGCCAGATAGAGGTCCGCCTCAAATTCCTGCGCCAGGCTGACGGCATGTTGAAAGGCCTGGTCGGAATCAGGCGAAAAATCGCACCCGACCAGGATTTTTTTGAGGGTTATTTTTTGGTTGACCGGATCAACAAACTTATGTTCCGGGCTGTGGACCACCAGCAAAGGGCACGTTAGCACACGCATCAGGCGTTCGGTAACCGATCCGAGTATCAGCCGCTTCAGGCCGGAACGGCCGCGTGTGGCGGCAATGACCAGATCGATATCTTTTTCTTCAACGATCCGTGACACTTCATCGGCGACATGGCCTACCGTAATCAGAGGCTCCCATTGCACGGCCTGTTTCCCGATGATTTCATTGAGCTGCTCGGCAGCCTGTTTTTTGATGCGGTTTTGCTGGTCGACCGGGTTCAGCTGAAACTCCCCATAGATGGCAATCGAAGATAAATCGATCACATGGCAGATGTACAATTTGGCTTCGAACTCCCTGGCCAGTGCGACGCCGTAGGGTATTGTATAGTTTGAGAAATCGGAAAAGTCCGTGGCACAAAGAATATTTTTCATTTGTACTCTCATGGCACATTCTCCTTTTCGGTTCCAAAACAAATTTATCAGAATATGGCTTGCGGTTAACTCTTTTGAAAACTCTCCGAAACTTGATTCTATCCCTTGATGACAGCCATGGGCTTCAACCGAGCCACCTTTTTGGCAATGCCTGCAGTGTGTACGACATCCACAACCCGATCCACGTCCTTATAGGCAGCCGGTGCTTCTTCCGCCAAACCGGGCATACTGCCTGCCCGGATGTGGATACCACGGCTCTCGAGCTCTTCACGCAGTGTCATGCCCCGAATGCTTTTTCTGGCTCTTTTGCGGCTCATTGTGCGTCCGGCCCCATGGCAGGTCGATCCGAAGGTTTGGGTCATCGATTCACGGGTTCCGACCAGAACCCACGAGGCGGTGCCCATTGATCCGGGAACTAAAACAGGCTGCCCGATGTCGCGGTAAGCCGACGGCAGTTCCGGTGATCCAGGCCCAAATGCGCGGGTCGCGCCCTTGCGATGAACGCACAGCTGCACGTCTTTTCCGTCGATTCGATGGGTTTCGACTTTGGCCATATTGTGAGCAATATCATAAATCTGAAAAATATGATGATTGGAAACCTTGCCGGCCAGGACCTGCTCAAAACTGCGCCGGATGTGAAAGGCCAGCACCTGACGGTTGGCAAACGCATAGTTGGCGGCGGCCTTCATGGCTGCCAGGTAATCCTGGCCTTCGGGGCTGCTCAGCGGGGCGCAAACCAGTTCGCGATCCGGCAGGTTGAGTCCGTAGCGGGCAATGCATTTTTGAAAGCGCTTGACGTAATCACCGCAGACCTGATGACCCAGGCCGCGTGACCCGCAGTGGATTTGTACCGCAATTTGCCCCTCAAAAAGCCCGATCCGCCGGGCAACTTCCGGGTCCAGAACCGTTTCGACCGTATCCAGTTCAATAAAATGGTTTCCGGCACCCAGCGTCCCCACCTGCTTCAGGCCACGGTCCTTGGCGCGTCGGCTTACTTTTTCAGGGTTTGCTCCGCCAAGAAAGCCGCTTTCCTCGGTTCGTTCCAGGTCCGCTTCCGAGCCGAATCCATTTTTAGCAGCCCAGCGGGCGCCTTTTGTCAACACCTGATCCAATTCCTGCGCTTTTAGTTTTATGTTGCCCCCCTTGCCGACGCCGCTGGGGCAGTTGGTATACAGGACTGTCGCCAGATCATCCACAAAGGGACTGATTTGTTCTTGATCCAGATGCGTGGCCAGCAGGCGCACGCCGCAATTGATGTCATAACCCACACCACCCGGAGAAATAACGCCGTCCGGCAATTTGGTTGCCACAACGCCACCAATGGGAAAACCATAGCCCTGATGGATATCCGGCATGGCCAGGGCGTATTTGACAACTCCGGGTAAAGTCGCAGTGTTGATGAGCTGCTGCAGGCTGTTGTCGGTTATAATACCTTTTAACAGCTCTACATCGGAATAGAAGCGCGCCGGCACCCGCATGTCGGCGCGGAATGCGGCCGGCACTTCAAACAGGTGCTCATCCAGCTGTCTGAAATCATGCGTTTGAACCATTTTAACCTCCCGGATTCAAAGAAACACAGGGTGCTAAAACTTTTGCCCTAACCTTGCGATCAGACATCGAAAGTGATCGTAGCTTCCAACCCCTGGCGGGTCTTCACAATATTGAGATTGTGATAGGTCACCGCCTTAATGTTTTTTTCAAGTGCCGCTACTCTCGCACCCATAGCGCTGGCATCAATATCAGTAGCGGTTATCGTATGGATTTTGAACGTGCTAAATACTAGCATTTCCGCTTCAGCCCAGTAAGCCAGTTCACTGAGCCATTCTACCAACAGGCTTTCTGTATCGATCGTTTCTAATTTAACGGCCTTTGCAATTTCCCCTGAAACGCCAGATATATCTGCCATCATCAGGGATGTCATCCCTTGAGCCGCACTGATAAAAAGCCCCCCGAGATCTTTGCCGTAAACTTTCAAGGCATGGTCAGCTGTATGTTCAATTTCTTCAAAGCCCATAGCAGTATTGAATATGCCCGTTATGCATTTCTCTTTTGTCAGGTAGATGGCGTCAGAACCATATTTGACTTTAGCATTGCCCGGACTATCATTTAAATCTAATTGCGTTATCGACACTTGTAGATTTGAAATGATGGCAACAATTGTCGTTGTTTGCCAGTGCCCTGAACGATCAGCAAGAATCAGATTCGGAATCGTGTCGATTCGATTAGATGAGCCGCGATAATGTATGAAATTTGCAAAAGGCAAGCTGTATTAAGCGTTTACAGTCGACTGTTATCTTAAATTTATCTATTGGAGCGACAAAGTCAAGCACCATCTTGTTATCAAAAATAAGAACCGTTTGGCGGCTTATCGACACGCACATATAAGCGTGCCAATTCCTACCGGTGCCGGGGCCGTGAGAACCCGACTGGCAGCAACATATATTTAGCCGATATGACCGCCAAAAACTTCTTTACAATTTAAACCCAGCTGATTTATAAGCAAAATGTTATCGGATCGGTTCCTTTCTTTGCCACTCAACCGCTTAAACGTGCACGTTAAGCGCCTTTTGCAGCTCTACCGATTGATTACCAAAATGGATATAAACGCTCTAAATTCCAATATTAAAACCAATGGTTCTTAATGAGGTGACGCATGGAACACCAATATGATGTGATTATCGTGGGCGCGGGACTGGCAGGGTTGCGGGCAGCGGTTGAGATCGGAAAAGATGTGAATGTCGCCGTTCTGACTAAAGTTTTTGCGACGCGCTCCCACTCGGGTGCCGCTCAGGGCGGTATTGGCGCCGCCCTGGGCAATGAAGAAGAGGACCACTGTGAATGGCACATGTTTGATACGGTCAAAGGCAGCGACTATTTAGGCGACCAGGACGCCATTGAGATTCTGGCCAATGACGCGCCGCGTGCGATTTATGAGTTGGAAAACCTGGGAGTTCCGTTTAATCGAACGCCGGAGGGCAAAATTGCTCAACGGGCCTTTGGCGGGCACACCCGCAACTTTGGCGAGGCAGCGGTCAAGCGGGCCTGCTATGCGGCCACCCGTACCGGCAGAGTTATTCTGGACACGCTCTGGGAGCAAAGTTTGCGCAGAGGCATCGAATTCTTCGATGAATTCCAGATGCTCTCTTTAATCATCCAGGAAGGGCAGTGTTGCGGTGTGGTGGCCTATGAATTATCCACCGGAAAACTGCATGTATTCAAGAGCAAAGCCGTCATGCTCGCCACCGGCGGTGCCGGCAAGATTTACAAGACCACCTCAAATGCGTTTGCCAGTACCGGTGACGGCATGGCCATTGCCTATCGATCCGGTGCGCCCCTGGAGGATATGGAATTTGTTCAGTTTCATCCGACCGGCATTTATAAACTGGGTATTCTGATCAGTGAGGCGGCGCGCGGGGAGGGTGGCATTTTGTTGAATAATGAAGGTGAACGCTTCATGGAAAGGTATGCACCGGTAATCAAAGATCTGGCACCCCGCGATATGATTTCACGCTGTATGCTCGAGGAAATGCGTGCCGGAAGGGGCATCGATGGCAAAGACTATTTTCATTTGGATTTAACCCACCTGGGTGCAGATGTGATCGATAAAAAATTAGCCGAAATTACGAGCTTTGCGCGCACCTATGCCGGCGTTGATCCGATTAAAGAGCCCATTCCGGTCCAGCCCACCTGCCATTATATGATGGGCGGTATCGCCACCGATGCCGATGGTTGTGTGATCGTAGATCAAAAAAATACAGCCTTCCCGGGGCTGTATGCTGCCGGTGAATGTGCCTGCGTGTCCGTGCACGGCGCCAATCGGCTGGGGTGTAATGCGCTGCTCGATACCCTGGTCTTCGGGCGGCGGGCCGGTATCGCCATCAAGGCATTCGTACCATCGGCTGCCCAACCCAAGCTGCCGGCCCGACTGGAGAATAAAGACGCGGACACAATTAAAGCACTAATGAACAATAGCGGCAAAGAAAGCAGCGGGCCGATCAGAGCCGAGTTGCAGGAAAATATGATGGAAAATGTGTCTGTTTTCCGTCAAAAAGATTCTTTGAACACAGCGCTTAAAAAAATAGCGCAGCTAAAAAAACGATATCAAAATCTTTCCATTCAAGACAAAGGCCACTGTTTCAATCGCGACCTGCTGGATGCCATCGAGCTGGGTCATTTACTGGATCTGGCTGATGTCATTACCTGCAGTGCGCTATACCGTGAAGAAAGCCGTGGTGCCCATTCCCGGGAAGATTTCCCGGAGCGTGACGACCAAGGATTCCTGGTCCACACCATGGCGCGTCTCGATGCAGATAAGGGGCCGCAAATATTTACCAAACCGGTTACGATCACCAAATTTGAGCCCAAGGAGAGGAAATACTAAGATGCAGTGCCATTTTACCGTCTATCGATATGATCCTGGCGCGGATGAAAAACCGCGCTACCAGGAATATGAGATTGATGCCGAACCAACCGACAAAATACTGGATTGTCTAAACAAAATCAGGTGGGAACAGGATCCGACCCTGGCTTTCCGGTCATCATGTGCCCACGGGATCTGCGGTTCTGATGCCCTCATGATCAACGGCCGCATAGAGCTGGCCTGCCAAAAACTGGTGCGTGATTTTAAGTCCGGCAATAATTTTGTCATCGAACCGCTGCCGCTGTTTAAGGTGGTCAAAGACTTAATTGTCGATCTGGAGCCGTTTTTTGAAAAATATCGCCAGGTGCAGCCCTATCTGATATCCGGCAAAAACGATTCGGATAAAGAATTTATTCAGGAGGCTGAAAATCAGGAGTTCATCGAACCGGCGCTCAGGTGTATCCTGTGTGCCTCCTGCACTGCCAGTTGCCCGATTAACCGGGCCAATTCGGATTATCTGGGCCCGGCTGCATTGCTGCGTGCTTTTCGCTATATCTTTGATTCGCGTGATTCCATAACGGAAGAGCGTCTGGGAAAAATTAACTCTGATGACGGCGTCTGGGGCTGTAAAACCATGTGGTGGTGCACCGAAGTCTGCCCCAAAGAAATCCCCATTACAAAATGTTTGGGACAGATCAAACGGGCCGTTAAACAAAAAGCAAAAAAAAAATAATGGGAGGATGAATATGACGCAGAAAAATTTGCTGGCCGGGTTCTCTTTTTTTTCCAATGTCGAGCCAGAGACATTGGAAGCCATTGCCCAAAAAGGCGAGGTCTTAGAGTTTAAGGCGCAGGATATCATTTTTAAAGTAGACGAACCGGCAACGCATTTTTACGGCCTTCTGGAAGGCGAAGTCGATCTGATTCTTATTTTTAAGGACAAGGTTTTAAAAACGGATATCGAATACGAAGAGGCCATCCAGGCGACCATCGTCGATGAAGAAAAGGAGATCATTGTCGATATCGTTACCGCCGGCCAGGTTTTTGGGTGGGCTTCGATTGTGGGGCCATCGAAGCGTACTGTCACTGCCGAGTGTTCGCAAGCCTGCCGCGTTATTGCCATACCGGCCGATGACCTGAAAGCCATGTTTGATAAGGACCACACCCTGGGCTACACCATCATGAATCGCCTGTGCGAAATTGTCGCCGGACGACTTCGCAACCGGACTGATAAATTGATTGAGGCCTGGGGGGAGGCTTTCGATATTGGTTCTATTTAGCGTGAATTTATGAACGCTATGGAGGAAAGACACCATGAAAGCATTG
>JASFGH010000178.1:0-7581 GCA_050123865.1 Desulfobacterales bacterium
TCAAACTTAAAAAATCGGTTTTGCCGAAAACCGCCAGGCTGATTCGATCAATCATCTGGATCTTTTGGCGGGCCTCGGCTTTATCCATGTTGGCAAGACGGGTCCCCCCGAGCAAAAGCGTCTCCACATTGTGCTTTGTCAGCTGTTTTTCCAATTTTACTGCTTTTTGCAGGCCTTGAAAATAGATTTTTTTATAGGTCATCAGCCCCTGATAAATATCCGCCTGGTCATCTAACTCAAACAGAAAGCCCAAAATGAAATCAAGATATTGAAAAAACGCATCGCTCTCGGTTTCCATTTTTTTAAAAAACGCTTGTAAAAATAAAATTTTCTGAGGCGCGCTAATCGGCCGGGCATTGCGAAACCTCACTTTGCACCGGGTTTGTAAGGCGGGTGCCACATGCCGGCTGATGGCTGCTGCGATTTTCGGGTCCAGCGACCTGGTCAGATTCAGGCGTTCCACAAATGCGCTGACATGGGCTGGGGTAACCTTCATCTTCAGGGTGCCCCGGCCGTCATGGAAACGAAATCGGGTTTGAAACGGTTGATTGCAGATCCGCCTCTGGATAGCCTGTTCATCCTTTGGTTGAAGGTGCGTATCTTCCAGCAAGTCTTCTAATTGCAGTTGCACCGATTCATCCGGAAAAAAGAGCAGCTCCATCAGCGAATCGGCTTCACAGCTGGATTTATCCTGCAATAACGCATCTAGCGCCTCAATGTTTGGATGTGAAAATGTTGAATCGATATAATGCTGCGTATCCGCATTGATCCTCAACCCGTCTTGCAGAATATCAATAATCTTACCTGCGAGCTGCTTATTTTTATTTTCCGATGTCATTTCAGCTTATATTTAGCAACAATCCCAAAAGTCTTGATTTTGTTTAGTCTATGGCTTGCGTTATTTTCAAAGATGAGGATTATAAAACCGTTTCTAAACATATTTGGCAAATTTCATCATAAGCTCATGCTTCTGCAGCCCCCCGGGCATGCTTTCTTTCATCTGGCCGTTATCAAAAATAAACAGAAACGGCACGCTCATGATATTGTATTTGTTCGCCAGCCCGGGATTGCTATCGATGTTGACCTTGCCCACGCGAACCTTGCTCTTAGCCTGGGCTGCAAATTCATCGATGATGGGCGTTACGGCCCCGCAAGTCGGGCACCAGGGTGCCCAGGCAAACAGCAGCACCGGCAGCGGGGACTTTATCACTTTATCCTCAAAATTGCTGTCGGTAATCATCAGCGGCTGAGGCCCGTATAGTTCTTCGGTTCTTAGGGACACGCCGCACCTGCCACACTTGGCGCCGGCATCAATTTTATCGGCCGGGATTTTATTTTTCGTCCCGCAATCTGTGCAACGCAACTTGACGGCTTCGCCCGCAACGGTTTCCTTCCGATCCGTCGGCAGGACTGTATGACACTTACCGCACTTGGCAGCTTTGCCGATCTTTTCGACCGGTATGCGGTTGGCCGCTCCGCATTCTGTGCAACGAACAATATGAAAATTTACTTGATCCATCAATATCCCCAATCTGATATAGAAATTTTCTATATGATAAGGACTCCGATACTCAAGTAAAGGTCGACCTTTTGATTCAATTTTTATTAACCGCAGACTAACGCAGACCTTTTCCTCTGACGACCCGTCAGAGGAAAGCCTGTCATCGCTACGCGATAAAAATTCGTTTGCTAAATCCCACTATTCAACACGCAACAAAGTACGGGTATTCAGAGACGAAAGATGAGTAACCAGGGGCCTAGCGCCAGTAGCCAGCGACCACTATTCATCTCGTGTAATCAGTAACCATTACCGAATACCTTATCCCGAATACCTGACTAAGGCATCACCCCATAAGCCTTCAGCTTTTTATGCAGGGTTTTACGAGTGATACCCAGGCGGCGGGCGGTTTCGCTTTTGTTGCCGCCGGCTGCTTCGAGCGTGCTTAAAATAGCTGCCTTTTCGATTTCTTCAAGAGGCATATCCCCTTTCATATAAAGTCGGGCCGTATCAGTCGAATTCTGATCGATCGTTTCAATCATAAACGGAAAATCGCTAACGTCCAGATAATGGGTTCGCGCCAGTACAACCCCGCGTTCGATTGCGTTCATCAATTCACGTACATTTCCCGGCCAATCATGGCGGATTAAATTGTCCATGGCTGTGGGTGTAAATCCTTTGATCTCTTTGCGATTTTTGGCGGCAAATTTTTCAAGAAAATGCTGGGCCAGGAGTGGTATATCTTCCTTTCTATCCGGTAATGGCGGCACTTCAAGTTCGACCACATTCAAGCGATAGTAGAGATCTTCGCGAAACTCACCTTTATGGATTTGCTCTTTGAGATTCTTGTTGGTGGCTGCAACCACTCTCACGTCAACCTGAATCGTATCTTCACCGCCGACACGGTTAAATTCTCTTTCTTGCAAAGCCCGCAGTAATTTTACCTGCATCATCAGCGACATTTCGCTGACTTCATCCAGAAGCAGCGTGCCGCCATGGGCCTGGGAAAAGCGCCCGTCTTTGCGGCGGTCGGCCCCGGTAAAGGCGCCTTTCTCATGCCCGAAAAGCTCAGATTCCAGAAGCGTTTCCGTAATGGCGGCACAATTAATCTTAACAAATGGGCCGTCTTTTCGCATACTGTTATAATGAATCACACCGGCGATCAGTTCTTTGCCGGTGCCGGATTCGCCTGAAATCAATACGGTGGCTTCAGATGCTGCCACCTGCGCTGCGGTTTCTAAAAGTGCTCGCATCGCAGGGCTTTTGCCAATAATGTTTTGCCTGTCAAATGTTTGCCCCAGCGTTTCACGCAGGATCCGGTTTTCTTCTTTGAGCCGCGTATGCTCCATGGCTCGATCAATGGTCAGGCGTAGTTTGTCAAAATCCAGCGGTTTGGTCAGGTAGTCATGGGCGCCCTGTTTCAATGCGGCTACCGCAGTTTCTACTGTTGAGTAGGCGGTCATAATAATCACGGGTATGGCCGGATTAACCGATTTGATGGCTTCTAGAGCTTCTAAACCGGAAACCTTGACCATGCGAACATCCATTAACACCAGATCAAATGAAGATGCTTTTACTTTTTCAATGGCAGTCGACCCATCATCTGCTTCTGTGACCGCATAGCCCCAGCCGCTGATGAGCGTGTTGAGCATCGTTCGATGTGCGTGATCGTCATCGACAACCAATATGGTAGATTTATCTTTCATATGCTTATTTCTTCGATGCGGTATTTATGTAAATAACTGTTAAATCAAAATGAAATAATCCGATTTAGGAATTTGTGCTTCGAGCTTAATTATGACTCAGCGGGTTGAATTCTTAATTCTTGTAACAGAAAACGGGATTGTTACAGTGAAACTCGTTCCCTTACCTAAGTCGCTTGTCACTTTTATACTGCCGCCCATGGCCTCGACGATGTTATAAGCGATGGCTAACCCCAAACCGGTCCCACTGGTTTTTGTCGTAAAATAAGGATCGAAGACCTTGGTAAGATGTTCCGGGCTGATTCCACGGCCGGTGTCGGCAACCGTAATATGGATGTCACCCGTTTCACTATCTGATGAAAATTCCACTGTGAGATTTCCGCCATCTCCCATGGCATCCATGGCATTCAGATATAGATTTAACAGAATCTGGTTGGTGCGATCCGGATCGATTCGCACGTCATCCACCCGGGCTTTATTCTGGATGTTAATGGCAATTTTTTTCTCAGCTGCCCGGTCTTCAATCAGTTTAAGGGAGTCGGCGATCAACGCCCGTAGTGAAACCGGTTGCACTTCTATCGATATGGGCCTGGAAAGCTCCAGCAGCTGACCCACAACCCGGTTGAGGCGGTCGACTTCCTGGATCATGATCGACGCGGTCTTCTGGTCCTGGGGTCGATCCGTATGTCTTTCTTTAAAATAGGTGGCAAATCCCTTAATGGAGCTTAGAGGATTGCGTATTTCATGGGCCACTCCGGCCGCCAGACGGCCCACCGAGGCCAGCCGCTGGCTGCGGGCGACCTGCCGCCTGAGTGCGCGCACCTCGGTTAAATCTTTAAACAGCAGGACATTGCCTACAAAAACATCGTGCTCATCCAGAATGCTGCTGGCCGCGATTTCCAATGGGATCGTTTTACCGTGTGCTATTGTGCATTCAATTTCCTTTTCAATGACGTCATCATGTGTCCGGGAAGCATCGATTTCTTCCTGAAGTTTTGCGGGCAGTAATTCCCGGGCTGCCTGACCGATGACTTCGGTCGTCGAAAGCTGCAGGATGGATGCTGCGTCTTTGTTGAACGCCGCAATTTTGCCAAGATGATCCAATGCCAGTAAACCAATGGGAACATTTTCAACCACATTGTCTGAAAAGGCTTTTATTCTGGAAAGGGATGCCCGAGTAGCACGATAGCTTTGAACCAAAAACAGAAGCGTAAATCCGGCAAATCCCACCAGCAGCAGAATGGCGCCCATGATTACGGCATGCCGCACATCTGCCCTGCGGGCTTCTTCAATGGATCGCATGTCCAGCCCCACAAATATAATCTGTGCTGACTCCGGATTATTTTCATTATCCTGCCTTGCCGATGGCGACTGGCGGCCCATCATCTGCATGTGGCGGCGCATCATGCCCCTTCCCATCGGGGGGCCGGAAGGTATGAATTTGCGGTACACCTCGAATACTTTTTGCCCATCGGTACGGGTGATTTGACGCCACTGCAGGTTTTTAGCGCCGGATATTTTTTTAAGGTCCAATCCGGCACCATGAATGCGGCCGATTTTCTCGGGGCTGTTATGCGCAATGGCTTTTCCGGTTTGATCGGTCACCATGAGATAAACAATGTCGGGCTGCTGAGCCGTCTCGGCAAGCAGTTGCTGAAGTTGAAATCCGCCCCATTGCCGGCCCATCATCCCGGTCCGGGTACCGGCCTCAAAAGATCGGATCAGGGCCGCCCCCTTTTCCAGCAGCAGATGAATGCTTTTTTCCTTCTGGCGGTTGATGTTTGCAAGGGTAATAAAGACCACCATGGGCAGCAATACGGCGACGGCTCCTATTAATATCCAGGGCGGTATCCCGGTCCATAATTTTCTATTTTTTGAGCGGTCAAACATGTCGAAATGTTAGAGCAAAATTAAAAAATCGGAAGGCTTTTTAATTGTTTACAAAATAACCAGCTACACAACATTTGGCTGGATACATAGTATCCATTTTTTTGTTATGATCAACTGACTGCGTTCAATAGTAATGATCGAAAAATGAGCACTCACAAAAATAAAATGAATAATATCGAAATGTTAAATTATTTATGACGAATATTTTTAATTATGGCACACGATTTGCGATATTGGTAGTTCAAAATCAATGCCGAAATTATAGATTCCAAAAAGTGATAACAAATAACCCATAAAAATTCAAAATTTTGTATGAAATTTTGAATCACGGAGGTAAAAAATGAGTTTTAACAAAACAGGTAAAATTGTTATGGTCGTGATCCTTGTGGCTGTTTTTGCAATTGCAGCGACTTCGTTTGCCGGCTGGGGCCGCGGCGGAAACTGCTGGGGCCCGGGTTCGGGTTACGGATCTAGAGGTTATGGAGGACAGGGCTATCAGAGCAACCTGAGCGAAGAAGAAACGACGAAGCTCAATCAAGAAAGGAAGGCCTTTTTTGAAGCCACTTCAGATCTAAGGGAAAAGTTGTATCAAAAGGAGCTCGAGCTGCGCAGCGAGCTGGCCAAACCGGAGCCGGATGCCAAAAGAGCTGCCGAGATTCAGAAGGACATATCAGGTCTTGAAAGCGAACTGGATCAAAAACGGCTTGATCATCGCATTAAGATGCGAAAGGATTTTCCCCAATTCGGATTCCGGGGCCAGGGCTATGGCCGGAGCGGCCGTGGAATGGGCCGCGGCATGTACGGCGCTGGTGACTGTTATGGTGGTGGCGGCTGCTGGAATTAATCCCACAATTTAAACCGCAATATAATCAAACGGGGGGCATTTTGCCCCTCGTTTGATTATAATTTGCCATTTTTATAAATCATAATTTCTTAGCGTCGATGCTAAATTTCTATCCGCATCATTTTTTCATACTTGACTCAGATGTCCTTTTTCATTATTTACTTACTGATCCCTAACATTACCTCCTTTTCTATACCTGCTTCCAACCGCATATAAAAGCATTGGCCTTTAGAAGATAGACGGGCTTGATGCAAGATGATTTTTTTTAATTGCTCATATGCAATTAACAATTTCCAAATATCAAAACTGCATGCCATTTTTTTTGCAAAAAGAATCGTATTGGCAATTTATACCGATCTTACATCCGAGATATCTACTTGACATCATTCATGTTGCAAATCTCGCCAACAAAAAGCAAGAAAGGAGGAAACAATGAGAAAGAAGATCCTGGCCACAACCATTTTAGCCATTTTTGCATGGGGGCTGCTGCTTTTGCCGATTCTTGCAGAACAAGCACAGGCAGCGGATAAAATCGGCTGGGTCGGTCCCGTTTACAAGGAATTATCCGCCAGTCTGAACAAAGGTTTTAAAGAATACTATAAAAAGACCTACGGCAAGGACGTGGAAATCACTTTCGTGCGACCGGGCGGATGGCCGGTTTGTGTGGACAAAGTCAGGGCCTGGGGTGGCAAACCGGATGCCGATATCTTTCTGGGCGCCGGCGCCCCGGCACATGAAGTCCTGAAACAGGAAGGGCTGATCGTTCCTTACCGGCCCAAGGATTGGGATAAGGTGCCTGCCGACTGGCATGGCATGAAGGTCAAAGATGCAGAAGATTACTGGACCTGTTTTGCCCCCTGGATTGTCACCAATCTATATAATGAAAAGGTTTTGAAGAAGCTAAGGCTGCCGCCGCCCAAAACATGGCACGATCTGCTCAATCCCATTTACCGCGGCAACATCGTGCATACCCTGCCATATGCGTCGGGCACCATGCACGAAACCATTGAAATTCTTCTGCAGGCCTTCGGGGAAGAGGAGGCCTGGCGCTATCTTAGATTGCTGGCCGCGCAGCTGTCCCGCTTTTCCACCGGCAGCACCGATACGACCCAATTGACAGCCCGTGGCGAAGTTCCCATGGGGATCGCGCAGCCGCAAATGAACGCCATGGCGGCGCGCAAAGATGGTTTTCCGGTACGGGATTTACTCCCGGAAAAAACGATCCTGGTTCCCGAGGCCGTGGCACTGCTCAAAGGCGCGCCCAACGAAGAAGTCGGCAAAATTTTTCTGGACTGGCTGTTTAGCATGGAAGGGCAGAAATACGTTTTGGAGGGCCGGTACTTCGCGGCCAGAACGGATCTTAATTTTTCCGAATTGGAAAAAGAAGGTTTCGAAATGGCCACCCATGCCAAGAAGGCCCTGGGTGTCGATTCGTTCTGGGATTTGAAAGTCGACTTCGTCGAATATGACCTGGATTTAGCGACCCAGCGCTGGGACGAAGTCAACAAGAAATATGAAATGGAAATCTATCGCAAGTGGGGTGAGCTTAAAGGCAGCCTGTTTTTGATCGAAGAAGTTGAGGGCGAAATCGAGGCGGCCAAAGCCCAGCAGAAAGATGTGACAGCTGCTGAGGCCAAAATTAAAGA
>JASFGH010000179.1:0-7567 GCA_050123865.1 Desulfobacterales bacterium
CTTTCTGCAAAGCTTTCTCGAGACCCTCCGGTTTGACCGTATCCAGAATGCACTTGACCCCGGCGCCTTCTTTGACATCGGCACCGCAAACCCATGAGCGGGCAGACTCAACCGTAAAGACGCTTGACCGACGCGAGGCTTCATCAATTTTTTGGACTTGTGCAAGGGCTTCGTCCAGTTTGCGAACACCGCCGTGAAAAATATTAAGCACTGCCGGACGGTTTTCAGATGGCTTTCTTTGCGTTGCCACCGGTTTGGCTGATGATGGTATCGCCTTTCCGGTTTCTTTTAATACCTGTTTGACGATTTTGGTGATTTCTTTTTTTGTTGGATCCGTCATCGTCTCGATCCCGGCCCTAAATGGCTGTGATTTCGTTTATGTGCCTCGCTTGCGATGAGCGCTGGCATTCAGACAGGACAAAGCGATTCCAAAGGGGGTAATCAGTTGGGGAATGGCCGGTCGAAATGTTTCCAGACCGATGTTATCGGCGACAATACCGGCAAATCCCTCCAACTCGCATGTCCCCCCGACAAGGCAAACTTTTTCGATTGAATCAATTTCCTTTAAATAGGTTGCTGCAATACTGGCAATTTTTTCGATCACCGGCCGGACAACCGACAAGACTTCTTGATTGCGGCGCCGGTCGATCTTAATTTCCTCGGCTTCTTCGTAACTGATTTTGTGGTGGCCGGCCAGAACAAGGGACAGGTGAACGCCTCCGGTTGCTTCGTCATTGGTGTAAATAACCTCTCCGTCTTTGATGACGGCAATACCGGTTGTCCCTCCACCGACATCAACAATGGCGCCATTTTTGATTTCCAGCACTTGATTGGCTGCCGTGGGCTCATCCAGCACATTGAGCACTTCCAGGCCCACCCCTTCCAGGATGTGCGTGGTGGTCTTTAGATTCGCGTATTCGGTCTGAGGCGGAAAAGAAGTGGCGCCCTGTTCAATCAGTATCGGGCAGTGTTTGCGCATTTCTTCCATCAGATCCCGGGTTGTATTCAATGCCCCCACATAATCGACAATTAAGCCGCTGCGGGCCACCTCGGTGCGTCGCATGCGGGCCGCCCGCGGCATGCCGGTTTCATCGATGATAATGGCAATCGTTTTATATGTTCCCAGATCGATGCCGGCATAGAACCGTTCGGCTCCGGCAAAATTCCAGCTATCGGGCTGATTAATGAGCTTGCTGAGCTGGTCGATGGGATTCGTCATAAAATGCTCCTGGAAATATCATCGGTGGGCGAAGGGATGACCACGTGACTCAGAATCAAGCCTGTGCCTTCTAAAACATCGACAGCAGCCTCAACTGCGGCTCTGACCGAATCGACATCACCGGTCAGATACAGAAACGATTTTCCCCCCAGGCCGGTGGCGCAGCGAATCTCAATAATATCGACATGGGCTGCTTTGACACCGGCATCAGCCGCCAAAATCGAAGAGGCTACCGAAAAAGTTTCGATAACGCCCAGCGAATCAATACTTTTTATGACCGTTGTGGCTGTAATGGCTGGAAATATGGATGTATGCACATTGGGGATCACAAAATCATCGACCAGAAATTCTCCGGCGACCTCGCGACCCACTTCGGTGGCGCGTTCAACCGAATCCACATCGCCGGAAACCATGACCATATATTTCCCGGCACAGATCGGCTGGGCGAACACCAGCTCAACGTCAGCTGTTTTCATCATTTCATCGCCGGCCTCGACGCCCTTGGCGATGCTGTTTAATTCAATCATGCCGATTGCTTTAAGCTCTTCCATATGTCAACCATTCATCAATTTTCAATATTGAGATTGGATCATAATTTGTTTGTCATCAACCGCTGATATGGTGCCAGCGATACTTGCGTGAACGCGCGCTCCCAGAACGCCTTCGGGAATTTCTCCAACCAGATCGCCTTTTGCTACACGATCACCTTTGCCGACAACTGGTACGGCCGGTTGGCCCAGGTGCTGCTGCAAAAGGATATGCACTGTATTGACCTTAACTTCACCCCTGAAAAATTCCGGATGGCCGTCATATTTGATGACTTCCAGTCTTTCCATCAGCCGATGCACGGGTACCTTGCGGGTATCGAAAAACGGCGACACTTTGTAGGTTTCGCGCTTGGGCTCACGTTTGACGCCCTCCGTCAGGCACTTTTGCTTAAGGACCGCATTAATTTCCCGGGGCGAGAGCATCATGGGGCAGGCAAATTTCTCGCAAACGCCGCATTCCGAGCAGATGAGCGCATCTTCAAGAATTTCGCCTTCCATCCCGGGTTTATAGGCCAAATGCCGCATAATTTTATGCGGCTCAAGTGAATGACCGATTAAATTGCGGGGACAAAGATCAGTGCAGCGTGAGCATTGGGTACAGGCGGATTTGGCGATAAATCGCATGCGTTCAATATCTTTTTGTTTGTCCCGGATAATGTTGTGATGCGGTGGTAAAACGATCAGGCCGCTGGTTGTTTTCGTCACCGGATCGCGCTGACTGGCAAGCACTTTTCCCATCATCGGGCCCCCCATGACAATTCCGTATTCTGGAATGCTGGGCCCGCCTGCCAGTTGGATTACATCTTCGGCCGGGGTGCCAATCGGAACTTTACACACCACTGGATTACGGACCTCACCGCTGACCGTCAGATACCGATCGGTGACCGGATGTCCTGCCATGGCGCGGGACACATTCCTGAGCGATTCAACATTGCATACGACCGCCAGAACATTTAAGGGAATACCCCCTTCAGGCACCACTTTGCCGATCACCTCATTTACCAGAATAAACTCATCACCGGCCGGATAATAGTCATCCAGCTCAAATACCTCAATGAGATGAGCGTGACCATTGCCTGCAATTTTGGCTTTGAGCACGTCCAGGGCGCGCTGGTGTTTCGATTTGACACAAATAGTCCCTTTGCCGGCGTTGGTGCAATCCATCACGGTGGCAAGACCGTCCACAATGAGATCGGTATGCTGCTCAATCAGATACGGATCACTGACCAGCAGCGGCTCACAGGATGCGCCGTTGGCGAGCACCTGTTCAACTTCAAACTGCAACTTCACATGGGTTGGAAACCCGGCACCGCCTGCGCCGACAACACCAGCAGCACGAATTTTATCGACGATATCCGCTCTCATTTATTCTTCCCGGCCGTTCGGCCGGCCATTTCCAGATTGTCCACAATACCGACCACCACAGCATCTATTGGAATCGGCCTTTGCTTGTCAAACGCTTGCATGGCCGGTGCGCCCCGGGTGATGATAACCATTTCCCCGAATCCAGCACCCACCTCATCGGCGGCCACCAAAACATTACCGTCCGGTTTGAGGTCTTTGCCCAACGGCTGAATAAACAGCAGCCGTAACGCGGATATCGAGTCCAGTTTCTTGGTGGACCACACGTTTCCGATAACTTCAGCCAGTAACATCCTGTCGTCCCTCCGGCGTGGATTTAAAATTTAATTAAGCGGAACCGTTACTTAAGATGCTCCGCCTCTCTGATGGCCTGAATACTTGCCTTGACGTCGGCGATATCACCGAAAATGCCAATCATGGTCATATGCTGCGGACAAATGCCTTTTAAATCAAAGACACGTACATTGGCTGCCTTTTCGGCGACGTCGGCGGCTGCGACCATGTCGACCACCTTTCCCTGGATAAGCCCGACAGCCGTCGGGAGGATCTCGGCTTCAGATAAGATCTTTTTGCCGACAGCGCCGGCCCGTTGCCTGATCAGCTCGAAGACGCCCGGGGAAGGGTGGGATATCAAGTGTATGCTAAATGCCATATGCGACCTCTCAGCACTGAACTTTTTTCGGACGGCAAGATGCAGTCTGACAGCCCAATACACTTTTCAAAAAAGTGCTTTATCAGCGATTCTCAACCCGTTAAGGGCGCACGGCGAATGACGTATTCCGCCGCAACAAGCCGATATTCGGGCCGCAAGAATTCCACAAATGCCATCCGCGTAAATCCCGCCGCGGATTATGCTTCGGTTTTGGGAATGGTATACTCGATATCGCTGTGCGGTCTGGGGATGACATGGACCGAAACCAGTTCGCCAACACGTTCAGCTGCTGCACCGCCGGCATCTGTGGCGGCCTTGACTGCGCCGACATCTCCGCGCACAAATACCGATACGAGGCCACCGCCGACGAATTCCCGGCCAACGAACTTAACCTTTGCTGCCTTCACCATTGCATCGGCAGCCTCAATGGCACCGACCAGACCTCTGGTTTCAACCATACCTAACGCTTGTTCTGCCATTCTCTTTTACCTCCTAATTTTGGAATTAGCGTTTCAACTGAATTGCTCTGGCCTTCATAGACCAATCTCTGGGAACTTCTATGATCACTGTTGCGGTGCGATCCATTTTTTCTGTTTTTTTGACCGCCGTAACAGCTGCATCGCCAATTTTTTGCCCAGCACGATCAAGGGCGGTGACCATCTCGCCTTTTTCCGGCAGCGGCCGGTACTCGTAGGGCATCTCGATAGTAGCCTTATCATCATCCAGGTTTTCATCGACAATAAAGATGGCCTGGCCGGGACAAATGGGTACACAGCTGCGGCATCCGACACAATTATCCTCGGTCAGGCGAGGGGGGGTGGTGATATCCTCGCCGACCGTAATCGCATCAAATTTACAACTGGACTCACAGGGGTTGCAGGGAATATCTTCCAGGCATTCCAGTACGGCAACCGCCCCCTTGCGGCGCCTGGCTTCGCCCGGGATGCCCGGCCCCTGTTTGAGTTCTTCATCCGAGAGATAACCGGTATGGGTTGAATCACCGGCCATAATTATTGCTCCTCCATCGTTGTATTCAGATATTCCTTGGCTTTGGCCCGGACTTCTCCATGGCTGCCGCTGCGCAGGCCCACCATGCTTTGAAGCTGTTCATCGCGCTGTAATAAGAATTCAGATTCATTCAGATAGCCGAGGCTGTGGGCAATGGCCAATCCGGCGATCCGGCCCTCGATAATGGCGGTACTGGCCTCTTCGATGCCGGATGCATCACCGGCAACGTAAAGCCCCTTGATAGATGTTTCCTGATTCAAGTCATGCGCCGGCAGCTGGCCCCCTAAAACCGGAGAGTAAGCCATCTTGCAGCCGGCCATTCGGATCAACTGGGTAGAAGGGTTAAGGCCGACCGCAATGCATACCGTATCGACTTCAAGCTGTTTCTCGGTACCGGGTATCGGTTTCCAGGCGTCATCCACTTCGATGATGGTCGCACCTTCCACCCGGTCTTTGCCCTGCGCTTCTTTGATCGTGTGGGACATAAAAAAAGGCACCCCTGCCCGGGCGATCTTGGCGGCATGGACGGCATAGCCGCCGATTTTGGGGGCTGCATCGATAACTGCTGCAACCCGGGCGCCGGCCTGCAACATCTGGTAACTGACGATGACGCCCACATTGCCCGATCCGACCATTAAGATATTGTTGCCCGGTCGAATACCGTGAATATTGGCCATAGTCTGGGCGGCCCCGGCACCGATAACCCCCGGCAGCGTCCAGCCGGGGAAGGGGATCATGTTGTCCGAGGCACCGGTGGCGATAAGTGTTTTTTCGGCTTGGACCTGCTCGATGCGGTCCCGAATCATGACATTCAGCGCGCCGTTTTCATAGATGCCCAGCACGACGGAATTAAGAGAGACCTCAACGCCCAGTTCGCGGGCCTCGGTCAGAAAACTGTTTCCGATGTCAAAGCCGCGTTCCATGGCCCGGTGTTCCTTGGAGCCGAAGAATTTATGGATTTGCTTGAACAGCTGGCCCCCGGGGCGGTCGTTTTCGTCATAGACGACGACATCAACACCATTTCTGGCGGCGGCCACAGCGGCTGCCAATCCGGCCGGCCCGGCGCCGACACATATCATCTCACATCGTCTCACGATTTACCTCCGGATAAATCAGGTCCGTTGCCATGCTGGGTTTCAACCACCATGCCGGCTTTCAGCGGTTCGACACAGGTTCGGATGTTGGGTCTGCCGTCGACAACCATGATACAGTCGGTGCAGCGCCCGATGGCACAGAACATACCCCGGGGTTCGTTTCTGCGGGTAGTATAGCGATGAATCAGCACCCCATTGCTTCGCAGAGCAATGGCAATGGGCTCATCTTCAAAGCCTTCCATGGGTTGACCGTCAAAGGTAAACTGTATTTTTTGGCCCTTTTCAAATGTTCCCAAAACGGGATGGTCTTCGATACGCATGATTCGATTTCCTATTCGAATTCATGTTCAACAGGACAAATTTTAGAAAGCGCGGTTTACTTTTCCTGTTGTTGTAAAAGTGCCTAAAATATGAAATGCCTAAAAGAATCCGAACTCTTCACCGAAGGTATAGTTGCTTCCCACCAGCGGGATTCCGGTCATGGCGCAGGCTTCCAGGGTCATGGCTCTAAGGTCCTCGCGCTCCATGTTGGCCAGGGCCGTTTTTCCGGCAGCCTTGGCCAGCAGGGTGGCTTCACAGGTCATCCCCTCAATGTAATTTGCAACCCGCTGGGCCGCGGCTTCAATATCCAGCTTTTTGCGGCGCTCTGGATCCTGGGTCCCGATGCCAAATGCACATTTACCTTCATGACACCGCAGACAGACCACGCACCCCATCGCCACCATCACGCCGGTTCCCAAGGCCACGGCATCGGCGCCCAGCGCCAGGGACTTGGCGACATCCGAGCCGTCTTTAATCCCACCGGAGACAATCAGGCTGATCTCCTGCTTGACACCCATTTCCTCCAACGCCCGAACCGCCTGCACCAGGGCCGGCAGGGTGGGAATTCCCAGATGGGTGGAGGCCATCACCGGCGCGGCACCCGTGCCGCCTTCAGAGCCGTCGACGACGATGCCATCGGCACCGGTCTTGGCGGCGATCTTGACGTCTTCCTTGACGCGTCCAGCCGCAATTTTGACAAAAATCGGAATTTGCCAGTCGGTCACATCGCGCAGCTCCTGAATTTTAAGCACCATGTCATCGGCTCCGAAAATGTCTCCATGGCGCGGATGGCTGTGCAAATCGATTCCCTCGGGCAACTGCCGGAAAGCTGCAATTTCCTTTGTGATCTTGCTGCCCATCAGATGGCCGGACAATCCCGGTTTGGCGCCGATACCGCAGATGATTTCAATCGCATCGGCCGCTTCAATGTTTCGCAGCGAAAAGCCCATCCGGCTGGGGGTGATCTGGACCACCTGCTTGTAGGAGTTTTCGCTTTCTTCAGGCAGCAGTCCACCTTCGCCGTTGTTGATGGAGTTTCCGACGATCTGGGTGGATTTGGCCAAGGCGATTTTGGCCTCTTTGCTCAGGGCCCCATAGGACATGCCTGAAATCATAATGGGCGTTTCGATCACCAGCGGCTTTTTGGCAAAGCGTGCGCCCAAAACCGTCTGGGTTTTGCAATCTTCGCGATAGGTATCAATGGACAATCGCGAAAGCTGAGACGGCAGAATCAGCAGATCGTCGAAGTTGGGAAACCGTATGGTGGCACCACACCCGCGAATGCGATGCTTGCCGGTCTCGGCTTTGTATCTGATTTCTGAAAGGGTTTCGGGGTTCCACACACCCCTTTGAACATCTTTCG
>JASFGH010000180.1:0-7548 GCA_050123865.1 Desulfobacterales bacterium
GCTTCAGTATGCGGTCGTTATCGCAGCCGGTCAGCCATCGATGGTTTTCGGCATCAAAGGCCTTTATATCCAGCCAGAAGGCGTCCACACCACCATCTCTGAGACAATCCAGGTTCTGCGGTGTCAGACCGTAGCCGTTGGTTTCGATCAGTACCCACAGCCGGGTGCGGTCTTTGATCAGGCGGGCAGATTCGCCGTAAAATTCCGGACAACAGGTGACATCACCCCCCGTAAAGGCCACAATATTGCGTGCCGGCCCGAATCCCTGGGGGCTCAACACGATTTGTTCGGGCTCTAAAACGCCCGGGCAAAAGGCAGACGGTTTTTGACGGGTCACGCAGCTGCCGCAGCAGCGGCAGCTGTCATGGGCATGCCAGGCGGTAGCCCGGGAGCGGGGCTCGAACTGAGTGACGGATTTTTCATATTCCAACGCGGCGTCCAGAATACCTTGCGGTGAATACCATTGGCCGTCTTTGATCTTGCTGAAGGTCCAGGAGTGACACTTGCGGCAGGAAAAATTGCATCCGGACTGGTAAATGGACAGATAATTTTCCGGGCGCGATAGATGAACCGATGTAATCAGGCGGTAGACGTCATTATTCTCATATTTCAGCGTGGCCTGGCAGGCCAGCCGACGCCGGCCGTCCGCCTCAATCGCACAGTTGCCGGCCGAAAACCCCTGTTCTTTTAATCGGCATTTGGCAGTTTCCATCTGGTGCACGATATTACAAGACCTGCATATAAATGGCAAACCTCAATTTTAGCACACCTGAAATTCGTGTTTACTGTAAAGAAGGTGTCAAATCTTGATTAGTGATTATAGATTGACATGCCCAACATTTTGTGCTAGGGATCTCCCATGACCCGCGCCTGGCGAATTGAATACGAAGGAGCCCTGTATCATGTCTTTTCCAGGGGCAATGAAAGGGGACCGATCGTTTTTAATGATCAAGACCGCAAGATGTTTGTCGACTGCATCGGGCAGATGGCCGAACGATTTGAGATTGACGTTTTTGCCTATGTGTTGATGGACAACCACTATCATCTTTTGTATCGAACCCCTCGGGCCAACCTATCCAAATGCATGCATTGGTTTGGCGTCACCTATACCAATCGATTTAATAGTCGCCATGATCGCAGCGGCCATCTTTTCCAGGGTCGATTTAAAAATATGGTGGTTGAAAATGATGCCTATCTGTTGCAGCTATCATACTATATCCATCGAAACCCCTTAAGGGCCGGTTTGGTGAAGCGACTGGCATCTTACAACTGGAGCAGTTATCGAGCCTATGCTTATGGCAAGGCCATACCGCCATGGCTCAATACCGAATTGATCTTGTCGCAATTTATCAATGTGGATGACAAGCACAGCGCCTATCGCAAGCATGCCCAATACTATTCAAAAGAAGAGCATCGGCTTTGGGAAGATTTGCGGCATGGAATATTTTTAGGCACCCCATCTTTTACCGGAAAAATAAAAAAGCGATACCTTCCCGGTATCCCTCATGCGGAGATTCCGGCTCAAAAACATTTAAAGAAAAGCATTGATGCAGATGCTGTCATTTTAAAAGCAGCTAAGATTTTAAACTGTGACCCCCACCGCTATCGTAAAGCCCTCAGAATTTCAGCCGTAGATAAAGTGAACCGAGATTTGCTGATTTATTTGCTGTGGCATACCGGGCAGCTAACCAACCAGCAGATTGGTGAAAAATTGGGATTGACCTATTCGGCCGTGAGCAGCAGGGTTCGGATTTTTAAAGATTTGCTTAAAAATAACCGGGAACTTGAGTATAAGTTTACCCAAATTAAATCACTAATAAAGATTTGACACCTCATTTCACCTCATTTAAACGCCGCTGTGTGCAAATGCACCAGCGGCGTCCGGGCATCGTCTGATTATTAGATGAGTCCTTGATCTAGGGTGGCGTCGACTACACGCACGAAGCCGGCGATGTTGGCGCCTGCCAGATAGTTGCCGGGCAAGCCATAGCGATCGGCTACATCCAGGCAGTTCTGATGGATGTTTTTCATGATGGTCTTCAGGCGGCGGTCGACCTCCTCGGCTGACCAGTTGAGCAGCATCCTGTTCTGGGCCATCTCCAGCCCGGATACGGCCACACCGCCGGCGTTGGCGGCCTTGCCCGGTGCAAAGAGAATGTTTTTGTCCATAAAGATTTTGAGCGCCTCCGGTGAGGACGGCATGTCAGCCCCTTCACAGACGAGTTTGATGCCGTTATTGATCAGATTGTAGGCATCGTTTTCGCCGATCTCGTTTTCCATGGCACACGGAAAGGCGCAATCGGCTTTCAGGTTCCAGAACGGATTATGATCGAGCGAGGTGTCGGTTTCGGTGTAAGCCGTTTCGGAATATTTATCGACGTATTCCTTGATGCGGCCGCGTTTCAAATTTTTCAAGCGTTTGACAAAATCCAGCTTTTTGCTGTCGATGCCTTCCGGATCGTAGATGAAGCCGGATGAATCCGAGAGGGCCACAACGCTGCCGCCCAGCTCAATTATTTTTTCGGCCGTGTGCTGGGCCACGTTGCCGGAGCCGGAGACCAGGCAGATTTTACCGTCAAGGGTGTCATTGCGGGTGGCGAGCATCTCGGCCGCAAAATAGACCACCCCGTATCCGGTGGCCTGGGGTCGCATATAGCTGCCGCCCCACTGCAGCCCTTTACCGGTCAACACGCCGCTGAATTCATTGCGCTGCTTTTTGTACATGCCGAACATGTAGCCGATTTCTCTGGCCCCCACCCCCAGGCCGCCGTCCGGGATGTCGGTGTCCTGGCCGATGTGGTGCGACAGCTCGGCCATAAAACTCTGGCAAAACCGCATGACCTCGTCATCTGATTTTCCCTTGGGTTCAAAATCAGACCCACCCTGAGCGCCGCCCATCGGCAGGGTGGTCAGCGCGTTTTTAAGAGTTTGCTCGAAGGCTAAAAATTTGAGAATGCCGAGATTAACCGAGGGGTGAAATCGCAGGGCGCCCTTGAAGGGACCCAGGGCGCTGCTCATCTCCACCTGGTAGCCCCGGTTGACCTGCACGTTGCGCTCATCATCCATCCACGGCACCCGAAACAAGATCACGCGTTCGGGCTCTGTGATGCGCTCTAAAACACCCAGCTGGCGGTATTCCGGGTGGTGGTCCAAAACCGGCTTGATGGTGTCAATGACTTCCCGTACCGCCTGGTGAAATTCTTTTTCAGCCGGATCTCTTGCCAAGATCTGTTTCAATTCGCTGTCTGACATCTTCAACCTCCTTCAATCTGGTCATAGCATTAACGATAACCCGTCTGAGGTTTAAGCATCGATGATCTCCAACGCTTCCTGCCGATAGGCATCCATCACATACCGGGTGTTTGTGATTTTGGCACATTCCTCGGTCAGCGAGAAGATATCGTCGCGGCTGATATAGTAGACCTTCCAGTTGCGAGACCCGGCCATCAGTTGCTGCAGGCCGACTTTGATTTTATCAACCACATTATAGAGCCCGATGGCGCCGAGGGGCAGATTGTCTATTTCGGAGCCGTATTTGCCCTTGAGGACTTCATAATTCATAAAAATTTCTTCTTTAGTATATCCGAATTTCGAGACCGTCGACGGCAGGCCGCCGCCCTCGTCGCGCAGCCAGCGCTCAGCATTTTTACCGACCATGCCCGGGATCATCAAGGCCCGGCCCATGCAAACCGCTTTGCAGTAGGGTGCGCCCAGGGCCAGGGCTTTGAACACATGGTCTTCGGATGAGAAACCGCCTGCAAAAGCCAGATCCGGAGCGCGTTTACCGTTTTTGACAAGTCGTTCGCAGAGCTCATAGGCCATGGCGTGCAGGTAAATAGCCGGAATACCCCATTCGGTCATCATGCGCCAAGGGCTCATGCCGGTACCGCCGGGTGCCCCGTCGATGGTCAGCAGGTCGATGTCGGCATCGCTGGACCAGCGAATGGCCATGGCCAGCTCACGCATGGGATAGGCGCCGGTTTTAAGGGTAATGCGCCTGGCGCCCAAATTGCGCAGGCGTTGCACCTCGTTCATAAAGCCTTCCTGATCCACGAAACCGAGGCGCGAGTGCCTTTCAAACTGCTTTAAAGGGCCGGCCTTAAAGGCGGCCTGATGGGCCGGGTCCTCCGGATCCGGAGTGACGATGTAGCCGCGCTTTTTCAATTCGATGGCCCGTTCCAGGGAGTTAACCTTGATTTCGCCGCCGATGCATTTGGCGCCCTGGCCCCATTTAAGCTCGATGGTTTCCACTCCGTGCTTTTCGATCACATATTCGGCCACACCGTTACGGGTGTCCTCCACGTTCATCTGAATCATGATATCGCCGTAGCCTTCATGGTAGCGGCGATATTCCTGAATGCGGCGATCCATCTCGGGTGAATTTTTAATCAAGCCGTTATCACCGATTTCCAATGCCGGGTCGATTCCGCACACATTTTCGCCACACACCAGGCTGATACCGCTGATGGCCGCGCCGATGGCGAAATGATCCCAATTTTTGCGCGCGATATCGGTGCTGCCCAACGCGCCGGTAAATATGGGCACCTTTAATTTGACCTTGTGGGTGACACCGTACTCGGTTTCAGTATCCACATTTGGAAAGGTGGCCTGGTCCGGGTCAGATTCAATTCCTTTGGCGCCCAGTGCATATCCCATGATGTTCAAATGCGAGTAATCCACCGGGTAATCCTTGTCTGCCCCGGCGGTCACGCTTCCAAACGGCTCCGGGTAAAGCAGTTCCCGGCCGCGGAAGGTGGCTTTGAACATATCACAGTTTCCCTTACAACCATCCAAACATCGGCTGCAAATACCGGATTGGGGTGCGACGTTGCGTGATCTGTTTTTCGTCTGAAGGGCATCGTTCGCGTTGGGTCGGTTCAGATTCATTTTTCCTCTCCTTTTTTAAAATTAGCACATCCTTTACATTGAGCGCTATTTCCGGTCTCACCGGCGAGTGCAGGGTATCGAACGTTCTAAACGGTTTTGCTTTTGGAAATCAAGCTTCATTTCGGGTTTTAACTGACGAACGATCCTATTAAGTCATAAAATTTGAATCATTTTGATTACTTATATTTAGTTTTTTGATTTTTCGAATGTAATATGTAAAAATATGGATAGGCATCTGAACGATTTAAGACGAAAAGAAATTCATGCAGAAGCAGACCGAAAAAAAACCAAACTATTCGGCGGCCGGCATCGCCATTAAAATTTTGCTGACCCAAAATACAATCCTATCCGAACCCCATGACATTGCTGCTTCACTGGACGATGGCTATCGTGATTTGCCTGGCGGGTCCCGCCTGTAAAAAAATCGAAGAAAATTGGTATGTTTACCTGGAGCACCAGAGCGACGGATGAAAAAATGTGGCGTCCGGGCTCATCTCGGGTCAAAAAGCAATGAATTTTTCAACGAAAGATTGATTTATTGTTGAAAGTTGTTAAATGAGCTTAAATTGAGTTGAACAAAGGGTTGGCTTTTGATGACCCGACCAAAACCGAAAAGAAAAAATCAAAGATGAGCAGAATTGATAATAGCATCTGGAGAAATCGGGTTATCGCCCCCGAGGAGGTTATGGCGTATATCAAGCCGGGTATGACTATATTTTTGGGAAGTGGCGTTGCTGAACCGCGAACACTGATGAAAACACTCATTGATTCCGGTCTTTCCAATATTAATGACCTGGAACTGATCCAGCTCACCCGCCACAGCGATTTTCATTCTCTCAAAAAATTGGATTGGCAAAAGTATCACCTGAAAACGTTTTTTTCCACCTGGGTGTCCACCGAGGCGGTTGTGGCCGGAAATGTCGATTTGATTCCTGGTCGTTTTTCGCAGATCCCCAGAATTATCAAATCCAAGAGGCTGCCGATCGAAGTGGCCTTTATTCAAATCACGCCGCCCAATGCAGATGGATACTGCAGTCTCGGGATGGCCGTTGATGTTGCTCGGGAAGCCATGGAGCAGGCTTCAGTGGTGGTCGGCGAAATTAACACCCATGTCCCTTTCACATTTGGCGATACGATTGTAGCGGTGTCGGATTTTGACCTGCTGGTAGAGTCCACCGAACCACCGACCTATTTTAAGCGCTGGTCGGTTGACAGTGTCACCGATCAGGTGGCCGCCAATATTGCACAGCTGATCGGAGACGGGGACTGCATCAGCTTTTTCACCGGCGCCTTGTTCGAGGCTTTAGGTCGGCACCTTGCTCGTAAGCGCCATCTGGGTATCCATTCGTCCTATTTTACGGATGCCTTGATGGATCTTGTTAAAAGCGGGGCCGTGACCAATAATCGTAAAGCGGTCTTCCGAGGCAAATCTGTGGCCTCTTATGCATTGGGAACGCCGGGGCTGATGGCGTGGCTGGACCACAATCCATTGGTTGAATTTCAAAGTATTGAACAGGTGCTAAACCCGGCCCAAATCGGCCGCAATTCCAATTTTATTGTTGTGGAACAAGCCCGCAAAGTCGACCTTCTGGGCCGCATTGCTTTTTCGGCCGGCAAGGGCGACATCATTTCGGGACCGGGACAGGCGGCCGACCTGTTCACCGGCGCCGAGATTTCCCGCGGTGGACGTTCAGTGCTGGGACTGCCCAGCCGCAACAAAAAAGGGGATCCCAATGTCGTGGTGATGTTGCGCAACCTTCGCAACCAGTTCCATATGCGTGAATCGATTGATGCGGTGGTCACCGAATACGGTATTGCCAACTTGAAATGGCGCACCATCCGTGAGCGCGCTCAAGCCTTGATCGATATTGCCCATCCCGATGATCGGCAAAAACTTGTGGAACAGGCCAAAGAAAAAAAGATTTTGTTCAAAGACCAGATATTTTTGTCCGAGAGCGCCCATTTATATCCCATGGAAATTGCAACTGAACAGACCTTCAAAGACGGATTGAAGGTTCGCTTCAGGGCCATCAAACCCTCTGATGAAGAAGCCATGCGGCGCCTATTTTATCGTTTTTCGAATACGGCCATTTACCGGCGATTCTTGTTTCCCATCTCCACCATGCCCCATGACAAAATACAGGCATACGTCAATGTTGATTATAGCCGGGTGATGTCGGTGGTGGCACTGGCAGGAGAATCCGACCAGGAGACCATCATTGCCGAGGCAAGATTTGCCAAAGATGACCGCAGCGCATACGGGGAGCTGGCTTTTATCGTGGATGAAAAATATCAGGGGCGGGGTATTGCCACCTACCTGTATAAAATGCTGATCCGGCTGGCAAAAGAGCGGGGCTTGAAGGGTTTTACCGCTGAAGTCCTGCATGACAACAAGGAAATGATGAAAATTTTTGAAAATGGCGATTTGCCAATTGATGCCCGCCTTGAGAATGGCCTTTATACGCTGACCGTTCCTTTTGATGCAGGATCCACATAAAGCAATGATGGCAATCTTTAAATTTTTGGTGCATGGCGCAAAAAATTTTACAGGGGACGTGAAAATTTCATATCTCTGTCTTGGGATTGCGAATTTAGTAGAGGATAGTTCTGTAATGCAGATTTGATTTACCAAACAAACAAATAATTTGCTTTATGTATGTT
>JASFGH010000181.1:0-7540 GCA_050123865.1 Desulfobacterales bacterium
CGATATCGAGCGACAGCCTTTTCAATCAGGGCGGTGTCATCAGAGGTCAGCAGTTTGGCAAAACTGTCCCTCAAGGGAGGGCCAATACACCAGCGCAAATTATCCCTGATAGGACTTTCCCTGCCCAGCTTTTCCAGCGCATATAAAATGCATCTCGTAATGCCGACAAAAGGGTCCGTCAGGGTGCCATCCAGGTCAAACAAGAGATTCATTGTCTTCCTAAAACCTTATGACTAACTTGAACCTATCTCAAAAATAGTAGATTACGCTCAAGGACACGACGCAAACGACTCGGCTTAGCTCGTCGCAGGCCGATTCAAAAGTGGAGCATACACGACAGTATTCGAGCATTTTGAATCGGTTTGCAACACAGTCCTTGAGTTTTAGATGCATTTTTGAGATAGGTTCTTATACATATGTATCACCCTTATACAACTTCTCATAGCGGGCATAGCTTTCGAGCAGGCGTTCGCCGAGCATTGCGGCCAGGCGCTGAAAAAAGATCAGGCCATTGACAGGATCGATTTTTAGAAGCTTTCTCAATTTGCGCCGGTGGAGTTTGCGCACCGTTGTCTGCTTCGTGCAAACGGCCGATGTGGAGTATGCCGAACGGTCCACCAGACTGGACCATCCAAAAGTCTCACCGGGGCGGCTGACGATATGGACCACATGACCGGCCTCACCCAGCTTCAGGTGCACGCGGCCGATCAACAGAAGATAGGCATGGTCGGCGGGGTCGCCTTTTTCAAAGAGAATATCGCCCTGCGCATGTTCTTCTTTGACCGAAGCAGCCGTGAGCCCATCCACAAAATCCTGGCCCACCCCGCGGGTGAGGTCAACCTGCTGGATGTACATGCCTTTCGCTCCTTTCTTTCCTGAAAATGTTATCGAAAAACGCTCAACACAATTTTATTCAAAATAAATGGGGGATAAACATTTTCGATTGTTTCATATAGGTTGCATACGCTGGCCCAAAGATATCAAGGCATTCACGCTCATCCATCTTTGCTGTAACGATCAATGCAGCGGTTGCCACGATGGCGGCAATACCACCGGCTATGGTAATGTGCTTCAGTAAAGCACCCCAGGCCAATAATAATAAAGAGCTGTATAAAGGATGGCGAATATATTTATAAATGCCTTCGGTTACCAGGTTGGCCGTATTTTCAAAAGCAAATGTTTCCGGGCTGCCGGTTCTTTGAGCGGAGCCCCCTATTTTGCGCAGCCAATAAATCCCCTGGACGACGAAGACGATTGAAAAAATAAGCAGGAACCACGATACGATTTGAGCAGCAGAAAAAGGCTTCTTTATCCAGAAGGGAACATTGAGCACCAGGATGACGAGAATGGCTTCAAAGGCGAAAAATCGATAGAATCCATGGCATCTGGGGTTTCCCAGAGAGCGCCAGGACAAAGCGGTTATCACAATGGATGCCATAATAAAAGCGACGATCTGGAAAATTGTAACGGATTCCATTTTTTTCTCTACGCCGATCTTCAAACGAGCAAAGGCTGGCTTGCGGTGGACGCATCTGTCGACATAATTTGTCTGTAGCATGAACCGCTTCCGAGCGTCAATAAAGGGCATTGGCCTTCAAGTCTTAAGTGGCCTGAAATTATTGAAAAAGAGCAAATGCTGCTTACTTTAACCTCACTGTAAAAGGTCTCCCAGAGCTGATCGAAGACAAAAGTTAAGATGATGCTTCATTACCCGACTGACAAAAATGTGCTTAAAACTATTTTAACCGTAATCGCGCTGCTGGGCTGCATCGAGCTACTGAACGGTTGCACCGAGGTAGTCGTGCCCGGGGCAATGGCCGGGGGCGGCGAGTATTATCGCTATACCACTTCGAATATTGCCAAAGAAACCCTAATGGGCGATGAGAGCGAGGTGACAGCAGCTGCCAGAAAGGCGCTGACGTATATGGACATGCGTGTGCTTTCGATAACGCCCTATACGGATGAAACCATAATCCTGGCATCTACGACCGAGCTGGAGATTAACATCAGAATTGTTCCGGTGACATTACCCAATCCTTCGGTTGTGATTAGCACCCCCTGAAAATTTCAAAAGCATATCATTCCTTTTTTGCTAGCCAAAATCTAATGTTGGCATATGCCACAATGTGGTATATGCTTTTCGATAAAGGTGGCACTAAGGTGCTTAACAGCTAATTCATCCCGTTTAATTGTACGCTGACCCTGAGCTGTAGTGCGATTAAGATCTATGAACTCGAATACGACAGCCGATAAATGGAGGTGAAGCATGGAAGCTGCGATAGAATACCGAAAATGCAAACGGTTTGACCATAATTCGACCATCTTACCGGAGGACGAGCGCAAAGTGACCGGTATCAAGAATGTGAAAATCGATATTTTTTAAATCTCGTTTGTAGGGATGGGCGCCTTCTTCCGGAAAGATAGTGTCGTTTTTGCCCCACACAATCAACGCCGGCGGCTGGTACGCATGAAAGTAGGTCTGCCACTGTGGATACAGCGGCGGATTGGAGCCATAATCGTAGAACAGTTGCAGCTGGATATCCTTGTTACCGGATGTTTCCAGCAAATATTGATCGTTGAATCAACTTTTTTAAAAATGTCAAAAACCAGCACGCTCCTTTCGGGCGTCTGTTCTGATATTTAAAGCTAAATTAATATCTTGCAAAGCTACTGCAAAGCCTCCGACCGGCTTGAAAACCGTACGGCCATGCTATACGGAATCGTATTTTTAGGTCACCAGGTCGGCAGCCTCATCGGCGTCTGGCTGGGCGTCTGGCTGTATAATCGTAGCGGCAGCTACGATGTTGTCTGGTGGCTGGGGGTTGTTCTGGGGTTAATGGCGGCTTTCGTGCACTGGCTGATGAGCGAGCGGCCGGTAGCGCGGCTGGTTATTGACGGCAACTAGACTTTTTTCGGGCTGTACTTAGTCCGAGCGGCAGGATGGTCATTTAAATTCGATTACGACACGGCTGCTCGTTTGGCTGTTTGCCCCGTGTGCGCCGCCGGCTGCGGTTGATATTTTTGAAGGTGCAACCCCTTTGGCAATCAGATAGTTTTTGACGGTATTGGCGCGGACTTCCGACACCATTTGGTCATAGGATGATGTGCCGGTTGCATCCGAAAATCCAATGACGTTAATTTTTGTTTGCGGATTTTTGGTCATAAAGAGCGCGACGCGATCAAGCCTTTCATATGATTTGGCCGTCAGGTCATTTGAGTTGGAACTAAAATAAACGATTAAAGGCTTGTCGGGATTGATACCGGAAACCGATTGGGAAGCAGGGGCCTGTGCCGGTGTACTGGTTTTAAAAGCTTCCGGGGCACGGGACGTTTTGGCAGCCGCCTGTTTGTTAACAAAAGGAAATACGTCAGTATAACCGGCGATGTCTGTGAATAAAAGAACCACAAAAACCAGAAAAATAACGATGAGAAAGGTTTCAAAAAAGCCACTGCCGGCCGGGAGCTGATCAATCTGTTCCGCGATTTGTTCGAGCTCGGCGTCTGTCAGGTTATCCATTCGGGCCTTAACCTCTGCAGGGTCGATGCCCTGGGATTCCAGAATTACCTTGATATCTTCTCTCATCAGGTAATGGCTCAGACGGCCCCGCATGCGCTCTCCACGATCCAGATGAATCATTGCCTCTGTGTTGATCATTGCCGCCCATGCGGATTGATAGGGTCCGGACAGCAGCAGCATGTGCAACGCCAGGATCCAGACAGTGGGTTTTAGTATCATGCGAATGATATCCAAATTAGATCTCCTTTCACCAGATATAGCGCTGAAGTGCTCTCATAACACGATAGTGGAATTCCTGCCACCGCTCTCGAATTCGATCGAATGTCGCCCGCCTATAAAGACGGATGACACGGCAGGTTTTGGCAAAGCACTAAAAAAAATTACTCATCCACCCGCAGCCGAAAATCGAGAATCCAAAAAGTACAGGCTATCCCAGTCGCCCAAAATGGAACAACCGAGATAGCCTAACCATAACACCAAACCGCGATAAAAGAGGGCAGGCATTATGGGTCAAAACTGATGCTAACATTGTTGATTTGTGAAAGACAATAGATATTATTGCCGGGATGATATTCTTTGTCGATACCAAAGCTGGCATCAGAACGCCTGTCAGCTTAGGCTCCCTGCGCTTATACCAGCCCCGCATCTTCGAAAAGCTTTTTCATCCCGGATTTGTTCATAAAGATCTCTTCACGGGAGAGGCCTTCCAGTTCATGGGGAAACACCAGCCACTGATCGGTCTCGTGAATAAAATAATCCGGCAAGATGTCTGTTAAATTATATTTAGGCTTAAACCAGGCCGTGGCAACCCGGATGTCCTTCGGCAGGTTGCGGCGCATTTTTGCGGTCAGGGCCTCGATGATGGCCTTGATGCTGCTGCCGGTATCAAAGACATCGTCAACGATCAGCAGACCATCTTCCCAGTTGGCCTGCCGGATGACATATTCGAGTCCGTGAACGCGAACCGTTTTGTCTCTTTTTTTGATTCCATAGTAAGAAGAGGTGCGAATTGCAATATGATCTGTTTTAACGCCCAGATGGTCCAGTATTTCCTGAACCGCAATGCCCACGGGTGTACCGCCCCGCCAAACACCAATAATAAAACTGGGCCTGAACCCGCTTTTGAAAATGCGCAGGCCCAGCTCAAAGGAATCATTTAACAGCTCCTGGGCAGTCAGGTATCGTTTTTCCTCAACCATAATCAGCTAACGGCGTTCCCTATCATGCGATCAATTCGGTAACTGTATTATATTTTTCTATTCGGTTTTTAGTCAAACGAAAAATCGATCTCTTCTGCGTTGCAGCCGGTTCTCGTTAAATTTCATTCAGGGATCAGGTCGAATAACCGCTGCAACACCAGCAGCATGCAGTTAAGTGAGCCGTGAATATGGCGACCCGTATGTGTTGAGCGACACTTTATCATAGGGCAGTGATTTTCTGGGATGACCCGGTTTGGTCTCATCCGGATGGCCGATGGCAATAATGGATTCTACTCTCATATGCGCCGGCAGATTGAGTATTTCGGCAATGTAGCCTTCGGCCGTTTGGCGCTCGTCGTGTTTCCTTTCCCTGATCTGGATCCAGCAACTGCCCAGATCGAGGGAAGCGGCCTCCAGATGGATGAAGGCAGACGCAATCGAAGCGTCCTCGATCCAGACATCGGTTATTTGCGGATCGCCGCAGACGACAATTCCCAGTTTCGCATTTTTTAAAAACGAGGCCCCGTGGGGCTTTGCGTTGGACAATTTTTGCAGCAAATCGGGCTCCGTCACGACCACAAATTTCCATGAATTTTTGCCCATTGATGTCGGGGCACGCAATGCCGCTTCCACCAGCAGATCGATCGTCTCCGGATCCAGATGCCGGTCCTGATATTTACGGATACTTCGTCTTTTTTTTAATAGTTCTAAAAACATCATCTCCCCCCTATGAGCGTTTCAAATTGTAAAAAAGGGATTATTTGATCTTGTGCGATAGGCATGATAAATTTTTTTTGGTCTACAGTCAAAGGAAATAAGGCTGATGAAGTAAGATATAATTTTACCTTGCGATGTGGACGCTGAACCTTTATATAGGGCAGACGGCATCAAATAAACGCCATTAAAATCTATAGCTGATGAATGGCGCCTCAGAATGTATTTAACACCCTTCCAAGGCAATAAAAGGAGAAAGGAGGGGATTGTATGAAGTCGCTCGCAATAATGATAATCGGGGCCGTTTTTCTGGTGCCGGCTACTGCCGGGGCTGCCGATTGCGGCCCCATGAACAGCGGCTATAATCTTCTGGCCTGTATCGAAAGCAGCGATCCGCAACTTTACGGATATGGTCTGGGATTTATCTCGGGTGTCACGTTTGCCTATCGAGCGATATATGATGGTACGGTAAAGCCGGAAAAGATTTGCATCCCAAAAGGCGTTAAAATTAAAGAGGTGAAGCTGGTTGTCGAAGACTATCTGACCAATCACCCCGACAAGCTGGACAAAACACCCTGGATTCTGGTTTCCGAAGCGATTCGAGAGGCCTTCCGATGTTACTGAAACCCTTTGATTGAGCCTGTTATCTGTTAGCCCTTGATACGTTACCCTGTGAAAAGCTGGAAGGCTGGGAAGCACTAGCGCCAGGAAGCCGGCAAGTCCGAATAATTAAAAGTCGAAAGGCACAAGGGATCATGGCTTATAAGCCTCCCAGCAAAGAAATAATAGGTAATTGCTTTATGGCCCAAATTATTCCCCTCGAAGAAGCTGTATTTGAAAACCTTTGCGACGGACTTGCTGAGTGATGCCAACACCCATAACCAAAGCCGGAAAAAAACAAGCCTACGTGCTGGCTGGCGATATTGGCGGCACCAAAACCCGTCTGGGTCTGTTTGTTGCTGGCAGACAACGCCCTGTGGCTGGGGCTACTGCCCAATATTCCAGTCGTCAGTACCGCAGCATCGAGGTGATCATTGATCAAATGTTTGCCCGCTACCCGGCCAAGATAAAAAAAGCCTGCTTCGGTATCGCCGGGCCGGTGATCAACGGTGTCTGCCGCACCACCAACCTGCCCTGGGTGGTATCTGAGCAAAAACTGCAAAAGCGCTTTGGCTGGCAGCAGGTGCGGTTGATCAACGATCTGGGCAGCACTGCCATGGCCATCCCGTTGCTCGCTCACCGGGAGGCCAAAGCGCTCAACAGCCCAAAAGTTCACAAAAACCAGAACATTGCTCTGGTGGCGCCGGGAACCGGCCTGGGCCTGGCCCTGCTGGTTTTTGTGGATGGCCGCTACCGGCCGGTGGCCTCCGAAGGCGGGCATGCCGGCTTCGCTCCCGCCGATGAATCCGAAATTGATTTGTGGCAGTATCTGCAGGCCCGCTTCGGCCACGTCAGCGCCGAGCGTGTCCTTTCCGGCCAGGGATTGGTCAATATTTATGACTGGCTCAAATCTGGCGAAGACATTACCGAATCGCCTGAAATCCACCAGGCCATGCGTGCGACGGATCCGGCACGCGTCATCTCCGAAAACGCCATCAACGGCCGCGACCCGCTTTGCCGGGCCGCGCTGCAGCGATTTTGCCGTATCCTCGGATCCATCGCCGGCAATCTGGCCCTGACCGGTATGACCACCGGTGGCCTTTACCTGGGCGGCGGGATTCCACCCAAAATCTTGCCCGCACTCGAATCCGCGGATTTTATGGACGCTTTCATTGCCAAAGGCCGCTTTAAGGCGTTCATGCAAAAAATTGCGGTGCGGGTGATTCTCAACGACAGAACCGCTTTGCTGGGCGCCGCCCATTGCGCGCTGAATCTGTAATCACGATTCTTCATCCTGCCTGTTTTCTATGAGCTTTGCCAACCTTAGCCCGGCTAATATTCCAGTCTTGCGCATCGCCGCGCCTTAGGCTATAGAGAACGTATGAGCCTTCTTGCGGTCAAGAACCTCACTTTATCTTTCGGTGGCTTGCAGGTTTTGTCCGATGTCAGTTTTGAGGTTGTCCCGGGCGAGGTTTTTGCCATCATCGGACCCAACGGCGCCGGCAAGACA